>JASHXJ010000291.1 GCA_030043595.1 Trebonia sp. | reverse complement strand
TTCACCTACGTCAAGGCGAAAAAGTGAGGCTCAGACCCGCGACCACGCCTCCGTCAGCACCGAGCGCAGGATCTGCTCGATCATGTCGAAGTGCTCCTGCGTGCAGATGAGCGGCGGCGCGAGCTGGATCACCGGGTCGCCGCGGTCGTCGGCGCGGCACACCAGGCCGGCGTCGAAGAGCGCGTGCGACAGGAAGCCGCGCAGCAGCCGCTCGCACTCGTCGTCGTCGAACGTCTCCTTGGTGGCCTTGTCCTTGACCAGCTCGATGCCGTAGAAGTAGCCGGCGCCGCGGACGTCGCCGACAATCGGCAGGTCAGACAGTTTCTCCAGGGTTGCCCGGAAGGCGCCCTCGTGGGCGCGCACGTTCCCCGGC
The DNA here is from genome assembly GCA_030043595.1 of Trebonia sp. Lineage (GTDB taxonomy): Bacteria > Actinomycetota > Actinomycetes > Streptosporangiales > Streptosporangiaceae > Trebonia. Next base: position 4,915 of record JASHXJ010000291.1, on the reverse strand, counting down.
AGGTCCTCGCGCTCGAAGATGTCCAGGTTGGCCAGGGCCACCGCGGCGGAGACGGGGTGCCCGGCGAAGGTGACGCCGTGCAGGAACGTGCTGTGGCCGGACAGGAACGGCTCCATCAGGTGCTCGCGGACGATCATCCCGCCAAGCGGCGAGTACCCCGAGGTCGCGCCCTTGGCGAAGGTGATGATGTCCGGCAGGTACCCGTACCGCTCGGCGCCGAAGTAGTAGCCCAGCCGGCCGAAGGCGCAGATGACCTCGTCAGAGACCAGCAGCACGCCGTGCCTGTCGCAGATCGAGCGCACCCGCTGGAAATAGCCGGGCGGCGGCGGGAAGCACCCGCCGGAGTTCTGCACCGGCTCAAGGAACACGCAGGCGACCGAGTCCGGGCCCTCCCGCAGGATCGCGCGCTCGATCTCGTCCGCGGCCCAGACGCCGAACTCCTCCTCGCTCCCGGCGGCGAACGAAGGCGCGCGGTAGAAGTTCGTGTTCGGCACACGGACGCCGCCGGGCGGCAGCGGCTCGAAGGCGCTCTTGATGTCGGCCAGGCCGGTGATCGCCAGGGCGCCCATCGACGTCCCGTGGTAGGCGATGTCCCGGCTGAGGACCTTGTACCTGCCGTACTCGCCGCGCAGCTTGAAGTACTGCTTGGCGAGCTTCCACGCCGACTCGACCGCTTCTGAGCCCGACGTGGTGAAGAACACCCGGTTCAGGTCACCGGGCGCGAGCTCGGCCAGGCGCGCCGCCAGCGCGACGGCGGCCGGGTGCGCGTAGGACCACAGCGGGAAGTAGGCGAGCTCGGACGCCTGCTTGGACGCTGCCTCGGCCAGCTCGGTGCGGCCGTGGCCGGCCATCGTCACGAAAAGACCGGACAGCCCGTCCAGGTAGCGCTTGCCGTGATCGTCGTACACGTAGGGTCCCGAACCCCGCACGATGACCGGGATGTCGCCGGCGCCGTAGGCAGACATCCGGGTGAAGTGCAGCCACAGATGCTGTTTGGCTGCTTCCTGCAGGTCGAAGGTCATCGTGTTCCCCATGTGTATGTCTGCTTGCGTAGCCTCAGGTAGACAAATGTCTCAGTGGATGTAACGGACGGTACCCCGCGTACCCGGCCGAGAATCTCGAGCAGATGGTCGTCGTCCTCGCAGACCACCTCAAGGAGCAGGTCAAACGACCCCGCGGTGATCACCACGTAGTCGATCTCCTCCATGCTCGCCAGGCTGTCCGCGACCTTCTCCAGGTCGCCGTCGCACTTGAGCCCGATCATCGCCTGGCGGTGAAAGCCGAGCATCAGCGGATCGGTCACCGCGACGATCTGCATGACGCCGGTCTCCTGCAGGCGCTGCACTCGCTGCCTGACGGCGGCCTCCGACAGCCCGACCGCCTTCCCGATGGCCGCATAGGACTGCCGGCCGTCGGCCTGCAGCTGCTCGATGATCCGCTTGGAGATATCGTCGATGACGATCGATCCAGCAGGACCGCCGCGCGGGCCGTGGGCCATACGATCACATCCTCCCGTGGTGTCGGCCGCCGCTGATCGGGGTACCAGTAGTACCTCATCGTGTCCACGTTCGACGGCGATGTCAACTGATTTCGTAGATATTTGCCAAAATGGCGACTGATTCACTTGTCACAAGCGCGTAACTCTGCGAAGCTCGTCGCACAGGGCGAGATCGCGCCGCGTGCGAGCTCTTCAGACTCATAGTCATAGGAGGCCGGGGATGACGCAGGGACCACTGCGTAACTTCGTGAACGGCAAGTACACCGACCCGCGCGACGGGCGCTACAGCGACGTCGTCGACCCCAGTACCGGCGAGGCCTACGCGCAGGCCCCGGTCTCGAGTGCCGCCGATGTCGACGACGCCCTGCAGGCCGCCGCGGCCGCGTTCGAGACCTGGCGCGACAGCACGCCTGCCGAGCGCAGCCTCGCCATGCTGAAGTTCGCCGCCGCGGTAGAGGAGCGGGCCGCGGAGCTGACCGACGTCGAGTGCAAGAACACCGGCAAGCCGGTGGCCCTGACCCTGTCTGAGGAACTGCCCCCGTCCGTGGACCAGCTCCGGTTTTTCGCCGGCGCCGCGCGCGTGCTCGAGGGCCGGTCCGCCGGCGAGTACATGAAGGACCACACCTCAATGATCCGGCGTGAGCCGGTCGGCGTCTGCGCCCAGGTCACCCCCTGGAACTACCCGCTGATGATGGCGGTGTGGAAGATCGGCCCCGCGCTCGCCGCGGGCAACACGGTCGTGCTCAAGCCGTCCGACACGACACCGGCCTCCACGCTCCTGCTGGCCGAGATCGCCAGCGATTTCTTCCCGCCCGGCGTCTTCAACGTGGTCTGCGGCGACCGCGACACCGGCCGTGAGCTGGTCAGGAACAAGATCCCCTCGATGGTCTCGATCACCGGCAGCGTGCGGGCCGGCATGGAGGTCGCGCGCGCGGCCGCCGACGACCTCAAGCGCGTCCATCTCGAGCTCGGCGGCAAGGCGCCCGTGGTCGTCTTCGACGACGCCGACGCAGAATCCGCCGCGGAGGGGATCGCCGGGGCCGGCTACTTCAACGCCGGCCAGGACTGCACCGCGGCCACTCGCGTGCTGGCCGGCCCGGGCATCGCCGGCGACCTGACCGCCGCTCTCGCCGAGCAGGCCCGCGGCACGGTGACCGGCGGCCTTGACGTGCAAGACGCCTACTACGGCCCGCTGAACAACCCCAGCCAGCTCGCCCGGGTCTCCGGTTTCCTCGACCGGGTGCCCGCCCACGGATGCGTCGAGACCGGCGGTCACAAGATCGACGGCCCCGGCTACCTGTTCGAGCCGACGGTCGTCTCCGGGCTCCGGCAGGACGACGAGATGATCCAGGACGAGGTCTTCGGCCCGGTCATCACGGTGCAGCGGTTCAGCGACGAGGAGGAGGCGGTGCGCTGGGCCAACGGCGTCCGCTACGGCCTGGCCGCCAGCGTCTGGACCAGGGACCACGGCCGCGCGATGCGGATGGCCCGGCGCCTGGACTTCGGCGCGGTCTGGATCAACACCCACATCCCGATCGTCGCGGAGATGCCGCACGGCGGGTTCAAGCACTCCGGCTACGGCAAGGACCTGTCCATGTACGGGTTCGAGGACTACACCCGCATCAAGCACGTGATGAGCTACATCGGCGCCTGAAAAGTCAAAAAATTCACTGATCCCGAACGGGCCGTGGCGTCTCTCGCGAGAACCCCGCGGCCCGTCCGGTTGCCAGGCCCTTCCGCGGCTACACAGCGCGCCAACTCAGCTACCTCTGGTTGCTATGCTGCACGTGAACCACACCCCCCACGGATGGCCTCCTATACATCATGAAGAGACTGATGCCTACGACGGCCAGCAGCGGGCTGGCTGCCGCGCTCTCCGGGATGGCCCTGCTCGCGGCTGGATGCGGGACCGCGTCGAGCATGCAGACGACGGCGGTCTCGTCGCCCAGGCCCTCCGCCGCCCCCGCGGGAGCGGCGGCGCCCGCGACGTGCGCGCCGCCCACCCCGGGTCCCGCGGTCACGGTTCCCGCCCTGGACGCCGTTGACTTCGTGTCCGGGCGGCAGGGCTGGGTGGCAGGCGCCGGGCGCATCCTCGCCACGAGCGACGGCGGCCACACCTGGGTACAGCAGTACGACGGGCCGGCCAAGCTCGACCAGGTCGACTTCGCCGACGCGCAGGACGGCTGGGCGGTCGGGACCGGCAGCCTGCTGCGGACCACCGATGGCGGCGCGACGTGGACGGCCGTCGGCGACCCGTGCGGGTCGATCCGCTCGGTGCATTTCGTGACGCCGGACGTCGGGTACGCCGTCGCCGGCGGCGCGCAGGTCCGCACCGACGGCGGCTTGCCCGCGCCAGCCGCTGGCGGCGAATTGCTGACCACCACGGACGGCGGCCAGAGCTGGCAGCCGGTGGCCGGCGCCCCCGCACACGCGCAGACGGCCTGCTTCAGCAGTCCCGCGGACGGTTTCGTCGGTACGCCCGGCAAGGTCTGGCATACCTCCGACGGCGGCCGGCAGTGGACACTCGCGTTCGCCGAGCCAGCCCTGGCCTCCGGCGCCCACCCGGAGGCACCGGACACCACGGTGCTCGAATGCGCGGGCGACAGCGCCGCCTGGGTGCTTTTCCTCGGCTCAGGCGCCGCGCTCGGCCACGCCCCGTACCTCGCCTACGTGCTGCAGGACGCGCGCACGATGCACGCGCTGTTCGAGGAGTCGTACATCGAGTCGGCGATCAGGCCCGAGGTGCACGCGCCGGACGGTCCGGGCAGCTACCCGGGCCCGTTCAGCGCGATCAGCCCGGAGGCCGCGGCATTCACCGGATTTGACCCGGCCACGGGCTACGGCGCCGCCCCGCTGGACACGGTGAGCGGCGGCGCCACCCTGAGCATGCGGGGTGACGTCGGCGGCATCACGCAGGCGTACGGCCTCGCCTTCGTCAGCGCCACCCAGGGCTGGGTAGTCGGGGCGAACGCGCAGACCGGCGAGTACTCCATCGAAGCCACCGCCGACGGCGGGCGCACCTGGGCCAGCCAGTACCAGATCCGACCCTAGACGGCGGGGCGGGACCGTCCGTCGAGCCACAGGGTCCACGCGCGTATGTCCTTGATCCGGAACACCGCGTGCTCAGTCCAGGGGTCGGCGGCGAAGATCGAGCGCAGCGTGCTCACATCTGCGGCTTCGACAGCCAGCAGCGCGATGTCCTCGGCGTCATCGCTGCTGATCGGTCCGCCCAGGATAATGACACCCCGGTCCACAAGCCCGTCGGCGAAGGCGGCGTGCTGCTCCCAGAAGGGCTGCTCGCGAATACCGCGGTCGTGATCCCAGTTCTCGCCCCTGGCCGTCGTGACCGCGAACACCGGCATCGCTGCTCCTTTCACTGCCTGGCGCCCATCCTGCCGGACCAGATCGCCCGGGCGC
>JASHXJ010000290.1 GCA_030043595.1 Trebonia sp. | reverse complement strand
CGCCGCGGCGCAGCACCACGTTCCACCCGGCCGACGAGGCCTACCTGATCGGCCCGTACGACGAGCTGCTCACCGTGCTGCGGCGAGATCGCCCCGCTCCGCAGGCGCCCGCGCAGGCTTCCCAGCCGGGGGCGGGCTGATCCCGCGATCCCCGCGGTCCTTGCGGTCCTTGCGGTTGCGTTGCGGGCCGACGGTGTACCTGGGGTCGCCAGCCGACATCCGCCCCGCGAAGAAGATGCCGAACCGGGTGAATGCCGACGAGGCCACGAGCGCCGCGCCGGCGAGGGCCGCGATGATCCGGTTCCGGCCGCCGACCGCCGCGGCGGTCAGCCCGGCCGCGGTCAGGATCTCCGCGGCCTCCATCAGCCGGCCCGCCCGGCCGGACTGGTACGGCTCGGCAACCTCGCCGAGGCGCTGCAGCAGCAGGCTCTTGGCGGTGAGCTCGGCCGTGGCGCCGATCAGGGCCAGGTTGCGAGCGGGCGCCGCCTGCTCCGGCCGTACCAGCAGCAGGCCGAGCCCGCCCGCCGCGGTGGCGGCCGAGCTCACGAACAGGTAGGGCAGCTCCCTGTGCGCCTCGTGCCAGGCCGGCACGGCGGTGTCGGCGAGCAGCGCGGCCGTGTAGGCCGCCACGGCGGGACCGGTGACCGCCGCCGCGACCGTTGCCACCCGGCCGGCCGCGGGCAGCAGGCCGGTGATCGCGCACGCCGCGGCCGCGCCGGCGGCCGGGCCGTAGGCGGAGAGCAGCCAGCTGCCGACGCTCATCGGGGAGGTCGGCTTGAAGACACGCAGCATGTGGTGAAACCGGGTCGGGCGGCCCAGGTCCTGCACGAGCGCGACGACGGACAGGCCGATCGCGCCGGCAGCGGTGGTCTTGGCCGCCAGCGCCAGGCCGGGGCGGCCGGAGAACTCCGCGACGGCGGCCAGCGGCGAGGAGGCGCCGGCCAGCCCGCCGAGGAACAGGTAGCCGGGGATCGCCGGCGCCCCCCAGACCGGCTCCTTGATGACCGGCCTCCCGTAGTAGGACCCGAACTCCGCCGCCGGCACCATCAGCTGCTCGTCGCGCTTCACGCCCTGCCCCCGAGGCCGGAAATCAGCGCAGCGGCGGCCAGCGCTGCCGCGGCGCTCGCCACGTGCCGCCACATCCTGGGCAGGTCGCGCGTCGTCACCACCGGGTCGGGCGGCAGGCCGTACACCTCCGGCTCGTCTAGCAGCAGGAAGAACGCGCCGGCGCCGCCGATGCCGTTTCCCGGATCCTCCCCGTACAGCTGGGCGCCGGCGACGCCGGCCTCGTGCAGCGTCTCCAGCCGGGCCTGCGCCCGGTCCCGCAGCTCATCGAGCGGGCCGAACTGAATCGACTCGGTCGGGCACGCCTTGGCGCAGGCCGGGGTCAGGCCGTCTCCGATCCGGTCGTAGCACAGCGTGCACTTGTGCGCGCCGCCGTCGGTTTCCCGCCGCCCGATGACCCCGAACGGGCAGGCCGCCACGCAGTTGCCGCACCCGTTGCAGACGTCGTCCTGGACCACCACCGTGCCGAACTCGGTGCGCAGCAGCGCCCCGGTAGGGCATACGTCCAGGCAGCCCGCCTCGGTGCAGTGCTTGCAGACGTCGCTGGCCATCAGCCAGCGGGGCTGCCCGGGATGGTCGATCTGCTCGATGAACGCCACATGCCGCCAGGTGGAGGCGCCCAGGCTCTGGGTGTTGTCGTAGGACATGCCCGTCAGCTCGAGCCCGTCCTCGGGCACCCCGTTCCACTCTTTGCACGCGACCTCGCAGGCCTTGCAGCCGATGCACACCGACGTGTCGGTGAAGAACCCCATCCGGGGCGGGTGGTCGGCGTACCCCGAGCGGGCCGCGGGATCCAGGCTCATGTATCCGTTCCTGTCTTCAGGGTGATGGCGGCGCGCTGCCGGTACTCGCGGACCAGGTCCAGCAGGGCGGGTCCGCGTGGCCGGCGGCCGGGGCGGATGTCGCAGGCCAGCGCCTTGTCCTCCTGGATGTACACGTTGGGGTCGAGGGCCAGGTGCACGAGCTCGTTGGCCGCGTCCCCGGTGGTCAGCCCGTTCGGGCCCCAGTGCCAGGGCAGGCCGACCTGGTGCACCACCCGGCCCCGCATCCGCAGCGGCTGTATCCGCCTGGTAACCAGCACGCGGGCCTCGATCGCGCTGCGGGCGGTGACGATCGTGGCCCAGCCGGCGTGCTCGAGGCCGCGTTCGGCGGCGAGTTCCGGCGACACCTCGCAGAAGAAGGCCGGCTGCAGCTCCGCGAGGTAGGGCAGGAATCTCGACATGCCCCCCGCCGTGTGATGCTCGGTGAGCCGGTAGGTGGTCGCCACGTAGGGGAACACCTCGGATCCCGGCTCGTCCCCGCTCGGCTGGTACAGGTTCAGCGGGTGGGTGAGGACCTCGCGGACCGGGTTGTGCTGCTGGCCGTGCAGCACGTTGCTGAACGGGGATTCCTGCGGCTCGTAGTGCACCGGCAGCGGCCCGTCCACCAGGCCGGCCGGCGCGAACAGCCAGGCCTTGCCGTCGCCCTGCATGATGAACGCGTCGGTGCCGGAAATCGCCTCGGTTCCCCTGGCATCCGCCGCCGGGCGGTAATCCGGCGGCCGGTCGGCGATGAAGTCCGGCACGTCGTGACCTGTCCACCGGCGCGTTGCCTGGTCCCACCAGACCAGCGCCTTGCGATCGCTCCACGGCCGGCCGTCCGGATCGGCGGACGCCCGGTTGTACAGCACCCGCCGGTTCGCCGGCCATGCCCAGCCCCAGTCCGCCGCCACCCAGTCCTGCGTACCGCCGGGTGTGCGGCGCGCCGCCTGGTTCACGCCCCCCGCGTACACCCCGCAGTAGATCCAGCATCCGCACGAGGTGGAGCCGTCGTCGTTCAGCTCCGTGTAGGAAGAGAGCGGAGTGCGGTCCGCGCCCCATCCGCTGACCTCAGCCAGGACGGCCTCGGCGTCGGGTTCCGCCAGCGGCCCCCTGACCGGGTAGTCCCAGGTGAGGTCGAGCACCGGGCGGTCCCGGTCCGTCTCGGCGCTGGACGCGGCCAGCTTCTGCCTGATGCGGCGGCCCAGGTGATAGGCGAACCACAGGTCGCTGCGGGCATCCCCGGCCGGCTCCACCGCCGCGTGGTGCCACTGCAGCATCCGCTGGGTGTTGGTGAAGCTGCCGTTCTTCTCCGTGTGCGCGGCCGCCGGCAGGAAGAACACCTCCGTCTTGATGTCTTCGGTACGCATCTGCTCGGTCTCGATCTCCGGCCCGTCCCGCCACCAGGTGGCGCTCTCGATCATCGAGAAGTCACGAACCACGAGCCAGTCCAGGCTGGCCATTCCCATCCGCTGCATGCGGGCGTTGGCAGAGCCGACGGCCGGGTTCTGGCCGAGCAGGAAGTAGCCGGTGCACACGCCGCTGAGCTGCGACAAGACGGTCTCGTACGTGCTGTGGCTGCCGGTCAGCCGGGGCAGGTAGGCGTAACAGAAGTCGTTGCCGGCCGTCGCCGTGTCGCCCCACCACGCCTTCAGCAGGCTGACCATGTAGTTCCTGGTGTCGGCCCAGAAGCCCTTGCTCAGGCTCTCCGCGGCGACGTACGTGTCCAGGTCCTCGTTTCCGTAGGCGTGCGGCATGGGGAGGTAGCCGGGCAGCAGGTCGAACAGGGTCGGGATGTCAGTCGAGCCCTGAATGGACGCGTGGCCGCGCAGCGCGAGGATCCCGCCGCCCGGACGGCCCATGTTGCCGAGCAGGGACTGCAGGATCGCCGCGGTGCGGATGTACTGGACGCCGACGGTGTGCTGCGTCCAGCCCAGGCTGTAGACGAACGTCGTGGTGCGGTCGCGTCCGGAGTTCGCCGTCACCAGCTCGCAGACACGCAGGAACGTCTCCTCCGGCACGCCGGCCACCTCGGCGACCAGCTCAGGGGTGTAGCGCGCGAAATGCCGCTTCAGGACCTGGAACACGCACCGCGGGTGCTGCAGGGTCTCGTCGGCGTCGTGCACCGGGTCCACCGCGCCGCCACCTGACCCGTGCGCCTCCCCGCGTGCCGCCCGCCGCACCTGGCGCAGCTGCTGCGGCGTGAACCGGTCGCGCAGCGGGGTGCGGTCACCGGCGGCGGCGCGCACCTCGCTGCGCTGGTACCGCCAGGTTTCCATGTCGTACATCCGAAGCTCGCGGTCCAGGCCGGAGAACACGCCATCGAGGTCCTCGGTGTCGGCGAAGTCCTCGCTGAGGACGGCGGACGCGTTGGTGTAGGCGAGCACGTAGTCACGGAAGTACCTGTCATGCTGCAGGACGTAGTTGATGATCCCGCCGACGAACGCGATGTCGGCCCCGGCCCGGATGGGCACGTACACATCGGCGTGCGCGCTGGTCCGGGTGAACCGCGGGTCGACGTGGATGACCGTGGCACCGCGCTGCTTGGCCTCCATCACCCACTGGAAGCCAACCGGGTGCGCCTCGGCCATGTTCGAGCCCTCGATGAGGATGCAGTCCGCGTTGGCCAGGTCCTGCAGGAAGTTGGTGGCGCCGCCGCGGCCGAACGAAGCCCCCAGACCGGGGACGGTGGCGGAGTGTCAAATGCGCGCCTGGTTCTCGATCTGGATCGCGCCCAGCGCCGTGAACAGCTTCTTGATGAGGTAGTTCTCCTCGTTGTCGAGCGTCGCGCCGCCGAGGCTGGCGAAGCCGAGCGTCCGCCGGACCGGCTTGCCGTCCACCTCCTGCTGCCAGCCCTTGCGGCGGGACTCGATCACCCGGTCGGCGATCATGTCCATGGCCGCCTCGAGGTCCAGGTCTTCCCAGTCGGTCCCGAACGGCCGGCGGTACCTGACCCGGTACTCCCTGGCGGCCCCGGTGGTGAGCTGCAGCGAGGCCGATCCCTTCGGGCAGAGCCTGCCGCGGCTGACCGGGGAATCCGGGTCGCCCTCGATCTGGATGACCTGCTCGTCCCTGACGTAGACCTGCTGGGCGCAGCCGACCGCGCAATACGGGCAGACCGACTTGACAACGCGGTCGGCGCCGCGGATCCGCGGCGCGATGCTGTCGGTTCTCCTGCTCCTGGTCGCCGCTCCGCGGCCCAGCTTGTCAGGGCCGGTCAGCTGCCGGGCGACTGGCCATCGGAGCCACGCGCGATCCGCCATCTCAGCTCCATTTCGCAACTATAGGTAGTTAAGACTTTACGTTGCGCTGTCATGGCGGCTACCTTTGGGGCCAGTGAGCTACGACTCGGTCCTCCCGGCGCGGGCGCAGATGGCGACCACGCTCGGGTTTCACATCATCCTTGCCTGCATGGGCGTCGCGCTGCCGACGATCGTGCTGCTCGCCGAGTTCGCCGGCCTGCGACGGCACGACGAGACGGCGCTGCGGCTAGCGCGCCGCTGGTCGCAGGTCATGGGCGTGCTGATCGCGGTCGGCGCGGTGACCGGCACTGTGCTCTCCTTCGAGATGGGCCTGCTGTGGCCCGGCCTGATGCGCCAGTACGGGGCGGTGCTCGGGTTCCCGTTCGGCGTCGAGGGCATCTTCTTCTTCCTTGAGGCGATCTTCGCCGGGATCTACCTGTGGGGCTGGCAGCGGCTGCCCGGCTGGGCGCACTTCTGGAGCGGGGTGCCGATCGCGGTCAGCGGGGTCTTCGGGGCGATGTCGGTGATCGCGGTCAACGCCTGGATGAACCAGCCGGGCGGCTTCACGGAGGTGAACGGCCGGATCACCTCGGTCAATGTCTGGCAGGTGTACTTCAACCACGCTGCCATCTACGAGATGCCGCACATGATCCTGGCCGCCTACATGGTCGCCGGGTTCACCGTGGCGGGGGTGTATGCCGCCGGCATCCTGCGCGGCCGCCGGGACCGCTACCACTACACCGGGTTCGCGCTCGGGTTCGTCCCTGCGGCGCTACTGACCCCGTTCCAGATCTTCGTCGGCGACACGGCGGCGCGCGCCATCGCGCACGACCAGCCGGTGAAGTTCGCGGCGATGGAGTACGTCGCGACGACTTCCAGGCAAGTCCCCGAATGGCTGGCCGGCTTCTACGTCAACGGGCACGTCTACGCGGGGGTGAAGATCCCGGACCTGGACTCGCTGCTGGTCGGATTCGGGCCGGGAACCCAGGTCACCGGCTGGGACAGCGTCCCGCCCGCCGACCGTCCGCCCGTCGTGTGGCTGATCCACCTGTGTTTCGACGCCATGGTCGGGCTGGGATTCCTGCTGCTGCTCGCCGGGCTGTGGGCAGCCTGGGAGTGGTGGCGCCGCCGGCGTCTGCCGAGGCAGCGGCTGTTCTGGTGGCTCGGCGCGGTCAGCGGCGTTGCCGCGATCGTGGCCATGGAGTGCGGCTGGGTTGTCACCGAGGTCGGCCGCCAGCCGTGGGTGGTGTACCGCCTGCAGACCACTACCGAAGCGGCGACCACGAACGGCGGTGTGCTGACCAGCCTGAGCGTGGTCGTCGGGCTGTACGCGGTGATCGGCGCCGCGACGATCGCCATCATCCGGATGCTCGCCCGCCGGTGGCGCCGCGGCGACGCGGCCGAGGTCTGCGTTCCCTACGGCCCGTCGGCTGCCTCCGCGGGGCAGCGTGCGGGCCGGCCGGAGTCGTGATGGCTGCCGCCGCGGTGGGCGGCATCCTGCTCGCCGGGATCACCTTGTACGCCGTGCTGGGCGGAGCCGACTTCGGCGGCGGCCTGTGGGACCTGCTGGCCGGCGGCGACGAGCGCGGCCGGGCACCGCGCGGGCTGATCGACGAGTCGATCACCCCGGTGTGGGAGGCCAACCA
>JASHXJ010000289.1 GCA_030043595.1 Trebonia sp. | reverse complement strand
ATTTCACCGGTTTCCGGGTTCAAGTCCCCCCTCGGACACAAACCCATGGCTCTGACCTGCCGTTATTCGCGCCCAAGATCAACTGGCCGAACAAATCAGCAGGTCACAGGGGTACGAGTTCAAGTTCCTCTCGGACACGAACCCTTCTGGCATGTGCGATGCCGTCAGTCCTGCGACTGACCCGACCGAGGCGCGCCCGCCGAATCTGGCGCAGATCCGAGTTGCGGATCCCGAAATCTAGCTCGGCGCAGAAAGACCAGATCTGCGCAGCCGCAGGGCAGGTCCGCGATTCATTACTGCCCGCGCATAGCGGCTCCGGTCTTCGCCTGGACGCCGTCGGCTATCTCGGAGCGTGAATGCGTCGGCCGCCCCCGGTGTTGCCGGGGGAACGCGGAGCACGGGTTATCCGTGGATCGCGGGTTCGGCATAGGTCACTGGGCCTGGGGCGCCGGAGTGGTGATGGCAGGCCCCGGTGCTCATGCCGGCTGGGTGGCGGAGCCTGCGATGCCGGTCAGGATCCTGCTGATGACGAGCGTCGCCTCGTGGCGGGCGGTGGCGGGGCTGGCGGCCCGGCCGGTGAGCATGGCGGCTTCGTCCAGTGCCGCGACGAGCATGTGGGCGAGGGTGTCTACCGGCCCGGGCTCGACGGATCCCTGGTCGATGGCGGCCTGGATCCCGGCGCGCACCAGCCCGAGCCCGTGGCGCGCGTCCAGCTCGCGGAAGCCCGCCCACCCCAGCACGGACGGGGCGTCGGTCAGCAGGATCTGCCGCACGCCCTGGTCGGTGCAGGCATCGAGGAAGGCCAGGCAGCCGGCTTGCAGCCGGGACCAGGCGTCGGGCTGGCGGCGTGCGGCCGCGATCACCTGGTCGGTGACGGTCGCGGCGACCTGCTCGCAGGCGGCGCGGAACAGGTCGTCCTTGCCGGAGAAATGATGGTAGAGGGCGCCGCGGGTGACGGCCGCCCGGGAGCATACCTGCCTCATCGTCACCGCGGCGTGCCCGTGCGAGGCGAACAGCTCGGTGGCTATGTCCACCAGCAGGGCCCGTGTCTCCTGGCCCTGCGCCGGTGTCGTCCGGTGTTCCCCGCGTTCCGCTTGGCTCGGTCTGCCCGCCATGGCGGCGACATTACTCTCCCCGCCGAACCCTTGCCTACATACTGTCTGTATGTAATGATGCCTCATGAGGCAAATCGAGCTGCCGCTCGGCGGCATGGTGTTCTCCGGGATCGCCTCCGGCCCGGCCGACGGCGAGCTCGTCATGCTGCTGCACGGCTTCCCGCAGACCGCGCGCGCCTGGTCAGCACAGGTTCAGCAGCTCGGTGAGGCCGGCTGGCACGCGGTGGCCCCGGACATCAGGGGCTTCGCTCCCGGCGCCCGGCCCGAACTGGTCGCGGATTACGCGCAGGATCAGGTGGCCAGCGACGTTCTCGCGATCGCCGCGCAGCTGGGAGCGGACAGCTTTCACCTGGTCGGGCACGACCTTGGCGGGATCATCGCGTGGGACGTCGCCTGCCGCCATCCGGCCCGCATCCGCACTCTCGCCGTGGCCTCCACCCCGCACCTGGCGGTATTCGCCGCTGCCCTGCACGCCAGGCAAGAGCAGCGGCTTCCGCCCTTCGACCTATTCCGCCAGCCAGGGACGGCCGAGCACGCGCTGCTCGACGGCGACGCCGCCGCGCTGCGAGCCGGATACCGCGGCCTGGATGAGCACCTCATCCAGGAATACGTCTGCCACTTCAGCCAGCCAGGCGCCCTCACCGCGGCGCTGAACCACTTCCGGGCCTTCGACTTCGCCGACTGGCTCGCGCTGCCCGCGGCCACCGTGCCCACGCTGTTCACGTGGGGCGCCGATGACCCTTACCTGGCCAGGCCCACAGCCCTGGCCACCCGTGGCCACGTCACGGCGCGGTACACCGAGACCGAACTGCAAGGCGTCGCCCACTGGCTGCCCGAGCTGGCCCCCGAAACCGTCACCGCCCTGCTGCACGCACACCTGCGCAGCTGACCACCAGCCACACCAGCGGCGGCCGGCAAAGACTCCAGGACGCCTGGCCCGCACCGCTACCAGTGACCGTCTCCCAGCCACGCACAATCCCCGCACCCCCACGGCCAGCATCAAACCCGGAACCCGCCGATATCCACACCCAAGTCTCAACCAGGCGGATATCTCCCCACCGGCCGCGAGCCCGGCCCAGTACAGAGCGTGACGCAGGAAACGGCGCGACCCGAATACAGATCGGTTCCTCTCTGTCACAGCGGGCCACGTCTGCTGCTGGGATTGTCCGTAAACGCCCCCTTTACTGACAGCCAGCTAAGCGCCCGTCCCGGCAGGAGCGCCATGGAACGAAACCCGCGTCCGGAATCCGTGTCAGCCAGCCTCGAATGTCAGCCCTTTGCACTACGGTTCCGCCACGGACTCCGCCCCCGGCGCCGTGCCGCGTGCCGCATGAGCTGAGCGGCTACCCATCGGCTACGGCCGCCCAGCCGCCCGTTTCATCCTCACCGGCAAACTCTGATCGCGCCGGGGGCATACCCAGACCCGCTACCGGCGGCAGGTCTCGGGCAGCCACTCTGGGAGCCACCGGCAGCAGATACCCGGCGATACTGGGCGACACGCTCAGGCAATCCATCCAGCTCAATGCCCTGCACAGCCATGCCAGTCGACGTGCCGCGATGCTTCGGATGTCTTCTAAACAGCGGGTCGGGCCTGGGTCCGCGGCGTCGGTGCTGGGCGGCATAGCCCTGTCATGGTTCGGCCTCGGGATCGTCCGGTCGGGCTGAGCAGGCAGTTCGTCTCCGGACTGCTGCTGCCCTCCCGCAGCCGGGTGTGACTGGCGGGTGCCGGGCTCAGGCCAGCCGGCGGCTGTCGTCTGCCCGGACGCCAGCCCGTGTTCG
>JASHXJ010000288.1 GCA_030043595.1 Trebonia sp. | reverse complement strand
ACCGACGAGGGCATCCGTGCTGCGATCGCCATCCGCCGCGACCATCCTGGCACTGGCGTGCTGGTCTTCTCCCAGTACATTGAGACCCGCCACGCGGCTAACCTTCTTGGCGCGGCAGCTGGCAGCGGCGCCGCCGGCGTCGGATACCTGCTCAAGGACCGGGTCGGCGATGTCAGCGAGTTCGTGGAGGCGTTGAGCCGGGTGGCAGCGGGCGGCACCGCCCTCGATCCAGAGGTTGTAACCCAGCTGCTACGCGCCAGCCGCCGCACTGACGGCCTCGGTGCCCTCACTGCCAGAGAGCACGATGTACTCGCACTGATGGCCGAGGGAAGATCGAATGGCGCGATAGCCGACACGCTCGTGATCTCCGAACGGGCCGTCGAGAAACACGTAGCCAGCATTTTCAGCAAGTTCAGCCTGACGCCGTCAGACACCGACCATCGCCGCGTGCTCGCTGTCCTCCGCTACCTGGGATCGGGACCGGCGGACCCGCTGCCGGACCACCCCGGCCCCCGCAGCCCCTGAGTCCGCAGCAGATGGTGAGGACACGCCGGGTCATCGCCTGTCGGCGGGCAGCAGGTCAGGCCGACGTGCCCCTATCGCTGCCGGAAGGGGCGTATGGCCGTGCATCACCTGCGGGTAAGCGGAGATCAGCTTTAGCTGCTCGGCAGTCACGCTTCCCAGCGTGCCGTGCCAGCCCAACAAACGTGCAACCGTACCCAGACCGAGCCTGTGAGGCAACACGACTGCCTGGACGCATCCCAGGGGCCCGCCCGGCAGCCTCGCCAAGGCCCCTGGCATTGACCGGTTAACTGAAGCGTGTCCTTGGGTGCATCTGGATCACCCATCAGGGCCCAGGCTGATGCCCCTCGTCCTAAAGGGCTGGCGGGGCGGGGCGCCATCTGGCTGGGAATGGCATTCTTCATTCGAGAGCGACAGGGACCAGGTTTGCGGGCTGGTGGCCGCCAGTCTTTCCGGGGGCAGTATGGTGTCGAATTCATCCGCAGAGGCAGCGCCGGTGTCCACGAGTGACGGCCTTCTCGGGATGGCGGCTGGCCTTGCGGATCAGGCTAGTAGGAACTCCGGCTCGAGCCGCCGACTTCTTTGCCGGGTGCTGCTACAAACGTTTTATGCGAAACTGATGGCTGTTAGGGGCGGGTTGCATGGGAGACGGGATGGAGCCCCTCGCGGCGGGCGATCCGGTGCAGGTGGGCGGGTACCGGTTGCAGGCCAGGCTCGGGGCGGGCGGCATGGGCCGGGTGTTCCTTGGCCGTTCCCCGGTCGGGCGGGCGGTCGCGGTGAAGGTCGTGCATCCGGAGCTGGCACGCGATCCGGAGTTCCGTGCGCGGTTCCGCCGTGAGGTGAGGGCGGCCCAGGCGGTCAGCGGGGCCTTCACGGCACCTGTGGTGGCGGCCGGCCCGGATGATGATCCGCCGTGGCTCGCGACGGCATTCGTTGCCGGCCTTTCGCTGAGTGAGGTGATCGCCGGGGCGGGGCCGCTGTCGGAGGAGGCGGTGTGGCGGCTGGCGGGGGGCCTGGTCGAGGCGCTGCAGGCGGTGCATGCCTGCGGGCTGGTGCATAGGGATCTCAAGCCGGGCAACGTGCTGCTGGCTGCTGACGGCCCTCGGGTGATCGACTTCGGCATTGCCAGAGCACTGGAGGGTACCGCGCTGACTGCCAGCCGCCTCATCATCGGCACGCCGGTGTTCATGGCGCCGGAACAGGCCCGCGGCGGGTTGCCGGGGACGGCCGGCGATGTGTTCTCGCTGGGCAGCGTGCTGGCTTATGCAGCGACGGGGAGGGCGCCGTTCGCGGCCGCGGACCCGGTCGCCATGATGTACCGGATCGTGCATGATGAGCCCGACCTGGGCGGCCTCGCGCCCTCGCTGCGGAGCCTGGTGGCAGGCTGCCTGGCCAAGGACCCCGCGAGCCGACCGTCGCTGGGCAGCCTCCTTGACGTGGTCGTCGCCGGGCTGGCGCCGTACCCTGGCGTGTCGTCGGCGGCCTTCTGGCCTGATCCGCTCGCCGCAATGATCACTGCCCGCCAGGACACGCCTCGAGCGGGTGCCCTGTTCGACACCGGACCCGGGCCTGCGCCTCCGGCACGGCCTGCCTCTGGTGAGCCCTCGCCGCCGCGCGAGCCTGCGGCGTCTACGGCGCGGCCAGCGGCAGCCTGGCAGGCGGCCACTCGCACCGTTCACCCCAGGCAGCGAGCCGGCGCGCCGGCCGGCGCGGCAGCCGGTGCCGCCGGGCACGCCGAGGCAGGGGACCGCCTGTGCGAGGAGGGCCGGTACGCGGAGGCAGAAAGCGCCTACCGGGCCGCGATCCAGGCCTCGCCGGACTTTGCCTACGTGCACGCCAGCCTCGCCATCCCGCTGTGCGCCATGAATCGGTACGCCGAGGCGGACACCACATGCCGGGTCGCGATCCAGCTCGCCCCGTCCAGTCCGATCGGTCATTACAACCTCGGCTATGTCCTCAGTGAGCAGGGAAGGCACCAGGACGCGCTGGCTGCCTACCGGGAGGCGGTCCGCCTGGACCCGGACGACCCGGACGGGTATGGCAGCCTCGGTGACTCGCTGCGGGAACTGGGACGCTACGACGAGGCCGAGACGGCCTACCGGCAGGCGATCAGCCGCGACCCGGAGTCCGCCGTCGCTTACGGCAGTCTTGGCGACGTCCTGTTCCAGATGAGCCGGAACGCCGAGGCGGCGGCGGCCTACCGGCAGGCGGTCCGCCTGGACCCGGACGACCCGGACTGGTACAAGAATCTCGGCGACGTCCTGTTCGAGATGAACCTTGATGACGAGGCCGAGACGGCCTACCGGCAGGCGGTCCGCGTGGATCCCTACGACCCCGATGGCCACAGCAAGCTCGGCGAGCTGCTGCATGCCACGGGACGGCGCAAGGAGGCCACCGCCCAGTTCCGCCAGGCGCGCAAAGCGGCACGCTTGTGATCATGCGCGCGTGCCCGCAAGACCACGCAGACTCCCCCGGCAGGGAGCGCGCGTCGCGGCACTTGCGGCACGCCTTGCGTTCGATGTGAGCCGCCGGCGTGCCATAGATCCGCTATCCCTGACTCCCTCGATGCGAACGGGGCTCGTATCGTCGGCCAGCGTGGCTCGGCATGGCTGGGCTGCAGTCCAACTTCATATTTCGAACGCTCAGCCAGGCTCCGTGTGGCTCTACATGGCTCGCTGATGGCTCCCCACCTGGCTCCCACGGGTGGGCGCAGGCACGGTAGGCGCCCCCATGCGGGATCGGCACGGAATCTCGCGCCGGTCCGTCCGACTGAACTGATCACGATCCGTGGTCGGATCACTCTGTCGACCCGCGCGAGTAGCCGCCGATCTGCACGGCTGCATTAGGCCTTCTTGGCAGCGGATAATGGCGCAAGAATGGTCGATCTGAACGAGTCCCACCATGTGGCGAACCGATCCCGTGCCCGGCCCCGGAATCGGAAGGGACTCGCGCTCCAGCGCTGCTGTGACGCGGCGTGACCGTCGC
>JASHXJ010000287.1 GCA_030043595.1 Trebonia sp. | reverse complement strand
GCGGACTGCTGGCAGGCCTGGGAGAACGTCACGTAGTTGAGCAGCGGCTGGTTGCCCGGCAGGGTGCCCGCCGCGTAAGCGGCCGACAGCTCCCTGGTCACGATCGCGGCGTCGCGGGTCCAGTGGTAGACGTAATCCTGCGTGACCGAGGCGGCGTTCGCCCACGACGGGGAGGCGAGCACGCAGCCGGGCGCGGAGATCACGCCCACGTTGACCGGGTCGTCGAAGACCAGCCCATCGGACGCGATGTTGCGGAACATCAGCCAGAACATGTATGGCGCGATCGACGCAAGGTCCACTTGCGCGACCGCCGGCCGCACGAGACCGTACCGCAGCATGGCCCACCCTCACTTCGCGACGCCCGAATGAGGCGAGCCTATCGAGGGACCCGGGCGCACGAGCGGGGTGGTGACGTGTAGCGCTTCGAGCGCGTGCTCACGTCGCGGGCTTGATCTCGACCTTCTTGGCCGACTCGGCCTTCGCCTCCTTGACGCCGACGCTCACCGTGAGGATCCCGTGCGCGTAGGTGGCGGTCACGTCGTCGGGGTTGGCGTCGGCCGGCAGCGAGAGGGTCCGGCTGAACGAGCCGTACCGGAACTCCGACCGGTGCGCCCCTTCCACGGACTCGTGCCGCTCCGCCCGGATCGTCAGGTAGCCGGCGCCGACAGTCACCTCGGCGTCCTTCTCCGGGTCGATGCCGGCGATTTCGGCCTTCACGACGTAGCGACCGCCCTCGGCGTACTCCTCGATCCGGATCGGCTGGGCCAGGTACGGGCGCAGCGTCACGAACGGCGCCTCGAACCAGTCGATCAGGTCAGGAACCACCGTCTTCGGGTCCCTGCGCAGAATGCTGCTCATGTGTCCGTCCTTTCTCTTTAGTCTCTCCTGCCCCGTCCCGCCTTCCAGCACACTCCACCCAGAGCTGGCGCGCACAGTGGCGGACAGCACGAACTGACGTGCCCTAGGTCCCCACGGTTATCGCCCGGGTGCTACCTGGGACGAGTCCGCTCGAAGATCGGGCCGCCCGGGGCGAACCAGGACGCCTTCTTCCGTACCGCTGGTGACGGATCGGTGGCGGCTGATGCCTGGAGCGCCTCGGCGGCCTCCGGATGAGCATGCGCCCAGGCGCCGACAACCTCACAGGCGAATGCCCGCACGTGCGGGCTCGGGTCGGCGGCGAGCAGCGCCATCGCCGGCGGCAGGACGGTCGCGGCGTCCGGGCGGCACGTGCCGGACTTGCACCGGTCGCACGCCAGGGCGTGCAGGGCCTCGCGCCGGACCTCGGGCGCCGGATCCGCGAGAGCGGCGACGACCGCGGTGACGCTGCCGGGATCCATGACGTGGTCGAGCACCTTGCAGCAGTACATGCGGACGGTGGCGTCAGGGTCCCGCAGGCCTGCGCATGCGGGCCGCACCGCTTCCTGACCGAGCGCGATGAGGCGCGCCAGCGCCTGACTGCAGCGGTGGGGATCGGCGAGGATAGGGACGAGCTGTTCGGCGGGCAGGTCCGCAGGCAGCTGAACGAACGGCATGATTCCAGTCTTCGCGACCGGGGCGGGCGATCCAACTGGTTTACGGGCTCGGCCCGCACGCTCGTGCGAGGATGCACGGTATGGATCTGCAACTTACCGGCAAGCGCGCGATCGTGACGGGGGGCAGTCGCGGCATCGGCCTGGCCGTCGCCCGCGCGCTGGCCGCCGAGGGCGCGGACGTCGCGGTCGTCGCCCGCGACAAGGCCGCCCTGGCGACCGCGCGGGACGCGGTCGCCGCCGAATCGGGCCGGACCGTGATCGCGGTCAGCGCCGACACCGGCGACGACGAATCGGTCAGGGACATGGTCGCCGCGGTCGCGGACGGGCTCGGCGGCGTCGACATCCTGGTCAACGCCGCGGCGCGGCCCAACACGGGAGCGATCGTCGGCATCGACGGGTTCGACGTGGCCGAGTTCACCGAGCAGGTCAACGTCAAGGTGCTCGGCTACCTGCGCTGCATCCGCGAGGTGGTTCCGTTCATGCGGACCAGCGGCTGGGGCCGGATCGTGAACGTCAGCGGGCTGGCCGCCAGGTCCACTGGCGCGATCACCGGGACGATCCGCAATGTCGCCGTCGCGGCGCTGACGAAGAACCTCGCCGACGAGCTCGGCCGCCACGGCATCAACGTCAGCGTGGTCCATCCCGGCATCACGGTGACCGAGCAGACGCCGCAGGTCCTTGCCTTGCGAGCCGAGCGCGCCGGAGTCTCCGTGGCGGAGATCGAGCAGCGGCTGCGGGCTTCTGTCGGCATCGGGCGGCTGGTCACCGCCGACGAGGTGGCGGCGGTCATCGCGTTCCTCTGCTCACCGAAGAGCGTCGCGATCAACGGGGACGCGATCGTGGCGGGCGGCGGCGCGGTCGGGCCGGTCCACTACTGACACCCACGGCGCAGGATGTACCGCGTTCCCGGCCCGCGGCCCCGCCGCGGGCCGCCGGGCCGTGTCACAGGGCCGCCGCGGGGCCTGCGGGGGCCGCCGGGGCCGCCGGGCCGTGTCACAGGGCCGCCAGGCTGTGTCACGGGGCCGCCGACTACGTCACACAGGTCTCTGGTGTTGGCTTTGTATGTGTTCCGCACGACATATCAGGACAAAACGACCTCG
>JASHXJ010000286.1 GCA_030043595.1 Trebonia sp. | reverse complement strand
GAGATACCCTCCTCGAAGAGTGCCTTGCGGGCCCGGTCGAAGGTGTCCTCAGCCGTGGTGCGGGCGGCGACAGCTCGCTTGGACGCCATCCCGAATGATTCCTTATAGGGTCGGCCGGTCTGGTCGCGCTGCAGGTCACCCGGTGACTCGAGGGTTCCCGCGAACCATGAGCCGATCATGACGTTCGCCGCGCCCGCTGCCAGCGCCAGCGCGACGTCCCGCGGGTGCCGCACGCCGCCGTCGGCCCAGACGAAGGCGCCCAGCGCGGCGGCCGCGGCGGCGCACTCAAGGACAGCGGAGAACTGCGGCCGGCCCACCCCGGTCATCATCCGGGTGGTGCACATCGCGCCGGGCCCCACGCCGACTTTGACGATGTCGGCGCCCGCCTCGACCAGGTCGTGCACACCGGACGCGGTCACCACGTTCCCTGCCACCACGGGAACCTCGGGCGACAGGGCACGCACCGAGCGCAGCGCGGACAGCATCTTCTCCTGGTGCCCGTGCGCGGTGTCCACCACCAGCACGTCGATCCCGGAGTCGAGCAGCAGCTTCGCCTTCGCCGCCACGTCCCCGTTGACGCCGACGGCCGCGCCGATCCGCAGCCGCCCGGACCGGTCTATCGCGGGCGAGTACAGCGTGGCGCGCAGCGCGCCGGTCCTGGTGAGGATCCCCACGCACTCACCCGATGGCGACACGACCGGCGCCAGCCGGTGCCGCCCCTCGTGCAGCAGCGCAAACGCCCGGGCCGGCGGCGTCCCCGCGGGCAGCGTGACGGGGCCGGCGGACATGACGGTGCGCAGCTGCGCGAACCGGTCCGCCCCGGCGCAGTCCGCCTCCGTGACCACGCCGACCGGCGCCCCGGCGGCGTCGATGACGACGACGGCGCCGTGCGACCGCTTGGGCAGCAGCGCGAGCGCCTCGCCGACCGTGTCCGCCGGAGAGAGCGTGATCGCCGTGTCCGCCACGAGGTCGCGGCTCTTCACCCAGGAGACCACGTCAGCGACCACGTCGGCGGGAATGTCCTGCGGCAGGATCGCGATGCCGCCGCGCCGCGCGATCGTCTCGGCCATCCGCCGCCCGGACACGGCGGTCATGTTCGCCGCGATGACGGGGATCGTCGCCCCGCTGCCGTCCCGCGTCGTCAGGTCAACGTCCAGCCGTGACCCGACCGACGAGCGCCCGGGCACCATGAACACGTCGCTGTAGGTCAGGTCGGTCGCTGGCTCGATGTCGTGGAGAAAACGCACGTTGTCAATTGTTACCGCAGGCCCCGGGTGCGCAACCACGCCGCCTCCCCGCCGCCCCGCCAGTGCCCCCTTTTATCCCGAACGATCCCGGCCGGCTCCCCAGCCCACGTCTCACGCGACCGCGAGGCCGAAGGCGGCGAACATGATCTCCGCGATCTTGTCGGCCATCTCGTCGGCCGGCAGCTCCACCTCGGTGGTGATCACGAAGTTCACCCGCTCCAGCATCATCAGGCAGGCGAACGCGGTGAGCTCGCCCTTCTCCTGGTGCCGTCCGGCCGCCTCGGCGGCCGCCGTCATCCCGGTCGTCATCGCCTCGGTGATGGTGAAGAACAGCCGCAGTCCGTCGCCGAACATCTCGCCGGGCGCGTTCGCCGAGCTGAGCGTGCGGAGCACGGTGGAGTGCGTGGCGTAGGCCGCGAAGAACTTGCGCACCCACTGGCGCAGCACCTTGAGCCCTGTCTCGTCGCCCGTCACCACGGGGAAGTCGCCGGCCACGATCTCCATGTCGTGCAGCGCGTCCCGCAGCAGCGCCTTGAACAGGTCCTCCTTGTTGGAGAAGTACAGGTAGAAGGTGCCGTGCGAGATGCCCGCGCGGCGTACCACGTCATCGACGCGCACGCCGTTGAAGCCGCGCTCCTCGAACTCGACCATGCCCGCCTCGAGCAGCTTGCGCACGGTCTCCCGACCCTGCGCGCGCAACTCCCGGTCACGGGCGGGCTCTCCGCCGCCGAGCGACGGCCTGCCCTGCGGTTTGCGTGGCGGACGTCCCGCCGCGCGTTTCTGGCCGCTCGCGCGTGCCTGGCCGGCGGCGTTCGGCTGGCCAGTACCGGCCGCCACCGCCGGCTGCAGCACGGGACCGTGCCCCGGGCCGGCACCCGACTGGGCGGGACTCCGGTCTGCCTCCTGCGTCATAGTCAGAGAGTAGCCGTCCCTGAGTCAGTTCCCGCGCATACCGCCAGATGCGGCGCCACTGAACCTCGCGTCAATCACCCTCCGCGATGCGGTCCGCGGCGGCGGCGCTTATACAGTGGGGTAACTGTGAGGCGCCTGACCATCCGTCGCGGATCGTGGCCGGCCGTCATCGGGGGCGGCCTGGTGGCGGTCAGCGTGGCCGTGGCCAGCAGCGTGGCGGCGCTCAGCGGCCATCCCGCCGCTCGCGCCACCCCTGTCACCACGGGCGCCCCGAGCGCGGCCAGCCTGACCGGATCCAGTTACCCGGCGCCGATGCTGAACCTGCCGGCGCCGAGCACGAGCCAGCCCGGCACGAGCCAGCCGGGCAGCACCGCCAAGCAGCAGCCATCCGCCGCCGGGGCGGCGGTACCGCGCCTGGTCGTCCCCGACATCATCGCCGCCGTGCCGGGCGGCGTGACCCCGGCGGACCTGGCGAAGATCAGGAAGCTGAACCAGGTCATCGCCGTGCTCCCGATCGCCGGCGCGCGGATCACGGTCAACGGCAGGGCGCTGACCGTGCTCGGCGCGCCCGCCGCCGCGCTGCGCCCGTGGACTCCGCCCGCGACGGCGGTCAGCGCGCAGCTGTGGTCGGAGTTCAGCCAGGGCGACCTGATCACGACCGCATCGGCCGCGCTGGGGCTGCAGCTGGTCAGCTCGAGTGAGTACCCGGTGGCGGCAGCCGTCCGGACCAGGATCACGTTCGGCGGCGCGGCGCTGCTCGGGATAGCGGGCGTGGACGCGATCGTGGACGAGCAGCGGGCCGCGCAGCTCGGCCTGGTCCGCAACGTGGCGGTGCTGATCAACGCGCCAGCGGCCGGGATGGACTCGCTGGCCGCCCAGGTCAGGACGGCCCTCGGCAGCGCCAGCCGGGTGATCCGGCTGGTCCCTGAGGTGGTCAGCACCAGCCTGCCGGTCGACACCAACCCGCCCAAGGGCACGCCGGACAGCTACATGGCGCTCTTCCAGGAGTCCGCCGCGCGGTACTGCCCAGGGCTGTCCTGGACCGTGCTCGCCGCGATCGGGCAGATCGAGAGCGGCGACGGCGCGAACATGGGCCCGTCCAGCGCCGGCGCGCTCGGCCCGATGCAGTTCCTCCCGTCCACCTGGCAGAGCTGGGGCATCGACGGCTTCGGCGAGACCGGCCCGCCGGACGTCATGGACCCGCTCGACGCGGTGCCGTCGGCGGCCCGGCTGCTGTGCGCCGACGGTGCCGCCGCGGGCGGCCAGGCGCTCCGGCAGGCGATCTTCGACTACAACCACGCCGACTGGTACGTGGACGAGGTGCTCACGCTGGCCGGCGAGTACGCCCGCGAGTTCGGCTAGCCCCGGTGGTTGGATAGAGGCATGCCCGCCTACGATGCGTTCCTGCTGCTGTCATTCGGCGGCCCGGAGGGACCCGACGAAGTCATGCCGTTCCTGCAGAACGTCACCCGGGGCCGCGGCGTGCCGGGGGAGCGGCTGGCCGCGGTGGCGGAGCACTACTACGCGGCCGGCGGGGTAAGCCCGATCAACGCCCAGTGCCGGCTGATGCTCGCCGCGATCGGCGACGCCTTCGCCGACGCCGACCTGGACCTGCCGCTGTACTGGGGAAACCGGAACTGGCACCCGTTCCTGCAGGACACGGTCCGGCAGCTGGCCGACGACGGGGCACAGCGCGTGATCGCGTTCGCGACCTCGGCGTACAGCTCGTACTCGGCGTGCAGGCAGTACCTGGACGACATCGACCGGGCCCGGGCTGCCGTGGGGGCGAAGGCGCCTTCGGTGTACAAGATCCCGCCGTACTTCCGGCACCCGGCGTTCGTGGCTTCGTTTACCTCCGCAGCCGCGCAGGCCCTGCAGACGCTTCCGCAGGAGGTCAGGGACAGCGCGGACCTGGTCTTCACCGCGCACAGCGTCCCGGAGGCCATGTCGGCGGCCAGCGGGCCAGATGGCGGCGCTTACCCGGTTCAGCTCG
>JASHXJ010000285.1 GCA_030043595.1 Trebonia sp. | reverse complement strand
GAAATCGCCATAGCGCTAATCAGCTCGACTATCGCGTCGGCGACCTGCGGCGGATTCACAAGCATGTGCAAGTGCTCGCCGGCCAGGGTCGCGACTGGCCAGCCGCGAGCGGCCGCGGCGCTCCGTTCCTCGGCATAAGTTTCCCCGAAGGCCAGGTACGCCCCCGGCCGGTCTGGCCAGCCATCAGGAACGGGCACGCTCTCCCCGAAATACGAAAGGGGCAGGCGGTGCTGCTCGCGTTCCACTTCTTCCCGCGTGCGAGCGTCAGGGAAGAGCGCCGACAAGTCTTCGCCGTCCCACCATCGCGTCCACGGCGGCAGCATTCCGTCGCTGTCCGCCTTTCCCGCGAGCATGCGATGGAACTCAGGCGCAATCATCGGAACCCGTCTCGCGGAACCCGTCGCCGGCCCGTCCTGCGCGGAACCCGCGGTCGGCCCCGCGCCCGGCGAACCCGGCAACCCCGCATCCACGAACACGTACCCGGCGACCTGGCGCAGCGCGGCCAGCGAGGGGACGAACAGGCCAGCGTTACTGTGCGGGATCAGCACCACGTCGCGGTCCTGCGGAATGGCCGCGAGGAACGTGCCGAGCACGTCCGCCCCGGCACGCGGTGCGTGCCGGGGCCGAGCCACGCCGGCAACCGCCCAGCCAGTCTGCGCCGTCAGCAAAGCCTCGACCGGCCGCCAGCACGCCGGGCCGAGCAGCGGGCTGGGCAGCAGGCACACCGCGGCATCCATGCCGCAACGCTACCGCTGGCCGGGAGTCGGCTCACTCCGTCATGCGCAGCACAGGCTTGACCACGTCGCCGGCGTGCGACGCCTCCAGGGCCTCGTTCACCGACGAGAGCGGGAAGGACGTGATCAGCTTGTCGTAGGGGAACCGGCCCTGCCGGTGCAAGGCGATCAGCGAACCGATCAGCGATATGCTGCGCCCCTCGCCGCCGAGGGTGCCGATCACGCGCTTGCCCCACAGCGTGGACATGTGGTCCAGCGAGAATGACGCCCCGGCTGGCGCGCCGCCGATCAGCGCGCAGGTACCGCGCATGCCCACCGAGTCGACGGCCTGCCGGACCACGGAGATCACGCCCGTGCACTCCAGGCTGAAGTCGGCGGGCCCGCCGCAGATCTCCTGCACCGCACCGACCGGATCAGCGCCCGCCGCGGACACGTCGATCGTCTCGGTCGCGCCAAGCTCGCGCGCCAGCGACAGCCGCGCGGGCAGCCGGTCCACGGCGATGATCGTGGTCGCGCCGGTCAGCCGCGCGGCCATCACCGCCGACAGCCCGACGGCGCCGGCGCCGTACACGACCACGGATGACCCTACGTGCGGCCGCAGCGCGTTCAGCACCGCGCCGGCCCCTGTCCCGATCCCGCAGGCCAGCGGCCCGAGGATCTCGATCGGCGCGTCGGGTGCCACCGGCACCAGCGACGACGCAGCGCACAGCGAGTACGTCGCGAACGACGACTGGCCGAAGAAGTGACTGTGCAGCGGCGACCCGTCCAGCCGCCGCAGCGCGGTCGAGCCGTCGCCACGGCCGCCGGCGAGCACCAGCGGACCGAGCTGCAGGCAGTACCGTGGCTGGCCCTCCAGGCAGTTCCGGCAGGACCCGCACCAGGGCCAGCCGATCACCACCTTGTCGCCCTCGGCGAGGCCCGACACACCGGGACCGAGCGCCGCCACCACACCCGCGCCCTCGTGGCCGAGCACACCGGGCGGCGGGAACGGCATGTCGCCGTCCCGGGCGATCGCGTCGGTGTGGCAGACCCCGGTTGCCACGATCCGCACCAGCACCTCGCCCGGCCCGGGCGAGTCGATCTCCACGTCGGCGACGTTGAAGGGCGTGAACGTCTTCTCGAAGATGGCCGCGCTGATTCGCATGCTGACTTCAGCCTCCCACTGCCGACTGGATCGCGGCACCAGCCTCGGCAACGGCCTTGTCGGCGTCGTCGAGGACGTTCACCAGAGTGAAGAACGCGTGGATCTGGGTCTCGTAGTGCCGGTGCTCGACCGGCACCCCCGCGGCGCGCAGCCGGTCGGCGTACGCGCGCCCCTCGTCCCGTAGCGGGTCGTGTTCCGCCGTCAGCACCCAGGCCGGCGGCAGCCCGGAGACAGATGCGGCCCGCAGCGGCGACGCGTAGGGATTCGACCTGGCCGAGACGTCGGGCGCATAGTGGTCCCAGAACCACACCATGTCCGCCCGGTTCAGGATGAACTCGCGCCCGTCGTACTCCCGGTACGACGCGAGGCCGAAGTCGTGGTCGGTCACCGGGTACACGAGCACCTGCAGTGCCAGGGCAGGCCCGGAAGTGTCCCGCGCGCGCTGCGCCACGACCGCCGCGAGGTTGCCGCCCGCGCTGTCCCCGGCCACCACCACCGGCCGTCCGCCCGCCAGCGACGACGCCACCCAGACCAGGGCGTCATACGCGTCGTCCGCCGCGGCGGGGAACCGGTGCTCGGGCGCCAGCCGGTAGTCCACGCTGACCAGGGTGCACCCGGACGCCACTGCCAGCGCGCGGGTCACCGCGTCCCAGTCGTCGACCGAGCCGAGCACCCAGCCGCCGCCGTGGTAGTAGACCACCACACCCGGCGGGTCAGCCACGGGCTCGTACACCCGCGCCGGGATCGCGCCGGCCTGCCCCGGGATCTCGATGTCGCGCACCGAGGCGACGTGCGGTCCCGGCCCGATCATCTCGCGCACCGGCGCGAACCCCTCCCGCGCCTCCGCGGGCGTCTGTTCCCAGGTGGGCGGAACTCCGGCGGCGGCCCTGCCGTCGAGAACCTGCTGCGCCTGCGGGCTGACCGAAACGCTCACCGCTAACCTCCGACAGCAAAGATAGGAAAGATAAGGACGTGAGAACGAACCCCTCATAACCAGCCGAAGCCACGTCATCGCACCGCGCCCGGTACGTCCCGACGCCTCCGATGTACGGCATGAACACCCGGGGCTTGCCCGGGATGTTCGCTCCGATATACCACGAGTCCGCCAGCGGGAACAGCGTCGAGTAGGCCACCTCGATCACGTGCTCCCCCCACGCCTTCTCCGCCTCGGCCGCCGCCTCCACTGTGGTGTAGCCGCGCGCGACGGCGTACCCGACGCAGTCCCGGATCCACGCCACATGCTGCTCGATCGAC
The DNA here is from genome assembly GCA_030043595.1 of Trebonia sp. Taxonomy (GTDB): domain Bacteria; phylum Actinomycetota; class Actinomycetes; order Streptosporangiales; family Streptosporangiaceae; genus Trebonia. The sequence continues at coordinate 102 of JASHXJ010000285.1, read as the reverse complement.
ACCACCATGTTGCTGAGCACCGACGGGCTGCCCGGCCCGGTCACCAGGAACATGTTCGGGAACCCGGCGGTCGCCACGCCGAGGTAGGCGCGCGGCCCGGCC
>JASHXJ010000284.1 GCA_030043595.1 Trebonia sp. | reverse complement strand
GCGCCGTTCATCGACCAGTCGCAGTCGCTCAACCTGTTCATGGCCGCGCCAACCATCGGCCGGCTGTCGTCGATGTACATGCACGCATGGAAGAGCGGCCTGAAGACCACTTACTACCTGCGCTCCCGGCCCGCCACCCGCATCCAGCAGGCCACCGTCACCGCCGTCGCGCCCGCGGCGGCACCGGAGGCTGCCGTGACCTGCTCCCTTGAGAACCCCGAGACGTGTGAGGCATGCCAGTGACCGCCACCCGCACTCACCCCGGCACGGGCACCAGGCCCATGCTGCTTGACCCCGGCATGGACCTGACGCTGCGGCCGATGCGCTACCCCGCGTTCTACGACCGCTTCCGGGACGCCATCAAGAACACCTGGACGGTCGGGGAGGTGGACCTGCACTCGGACCTGCCCGACCTGGGCAGACTGTCCCCGGCGGAGCGGCACCTGGTGTCCCGGCTCGTCGCGTTCTTCGCCACCGGCGACACGATCGTCGCAAACAACCTCGTCCTCAACCTCTACCAGCACGTCAACTGTCCCGAGGGGCGGCTGTACCTGTCGCGTCAGCTGTTCGAGGAAGCCGTCCACGTGCAGTTCTACCTCACCCTGCTCGATACCTACGTGCCGGATGAGAAAGAGCGGGCGGCCGCCTTCGCCGCCGTGAACAACATTCCCTCGATCGCCCGCAAGGCCGAGTTCTGCTTCAAGTGGATCAACTCGGTCTTCGAGCTGCACGAGCTGCGAACCGCCGCCGACCGGCGCGCGTTCCTGCTTAACCTGATCTGCTTCGCCGCCTGCATCGAGGGGCTGTTCTTCTACGGGGCGTTCGCCTACGTCTACTTCCTGCGGTCCCGCGGCCTGCTCAACGGCCTCGCCTCGGGCACCAACTGGGTGTTCCGCGATGAGTCCATGCACATGGCGTTCGCCTTCGACGTCGTGCAGACGGTACGGCGCGAGGAACCGGAACTATTCGACGAGGAGATGGCCGGGCAGGTCCGCGCGATGCTCACCGAAGCGGTGGACTGCGAGGCGCAGTTCGCCGAGGACCTGCTCGGCCAGGGCGTGGCAGGCCTGTCACTAGCGGACATGCGCGGGTACCTGGAACACGTCGCCGACCGGCGGCTCGCCCAGCTCGGCATCAGCCCGCTGTACGGCGCACCGAACCCGCTGGCGTTCATGGACCTGCAAGACGTCCAGGAGCTGTCCAACTTCTTCGAGCGCCGCGTCTCCGCCTACCAGGTTGGCGTCACAGGAACGGTCGCCTTCGACGACGACTTCTGAAGCGGGCCCGCCGGACACGGTGTCAGGCGATGCGGCGGACGGCGCCGGCGGGCGCGGCACGGCCCAGGCCGGGATGCAGGACGGTGGACAGTGCCTCGACACCGTCGACGAGGCGCGGGCCGGGACGCACGACCAGCCCGTCAGCGTCGATCGCCCACACTGGAAGGCCCGGCAGCTGGCGGGCAGCCTGCTCAGCCTGCGCGGCGGCGCCGTCCAGGTGAAACCCGCAGGGGGCCACCACGATCACCTCCGGTCGCGCCGCCGCAATCTGCTCCCAGCTGGTCTGCTCCGAGGGAGCACCGGGGCGGGCGGCGACCGGCCTGCCCCCGGCGGCCGTGACGAGATCGGGGATCCAGTGCCCGGCGCAGAAGGGCGGGTCGACCCACTCGACGACCGCCACCGCGGGCCGGTAACGGCCCGCGACCCGGTCCGCTATCACCGAAAGCCGCCGCCTTAGCCCGGCTACCAGGTGCCCGGCTCGCTGCCTGGTGCCGGTGTGCTCACCAACCGTCAGGATCGTCGTAAGCACCTCATCGAGGCTGTACGGGTCCAGCGAGACTACCTCGGCGGTACAGCCGAGGTAGTCGAGCGCGTCTGCCACGTGGCCGGCGGGAAGCGCGCAGACCCGGCACAGGTCCTGGGTCAGGATCAGGTCCGGGGCCAGCGCGGCGAGGGCACCGGCGTGCAGCGTGTACAGGTCCTCGCCCGCAGCGAGCCGGGCACGGACGTAGGCATCGATCGCCGCCGGACTCATCCCCGAGGTATCCCGCCCGCCGACCACCACCGTCTTGTCCTGGCGGGCCGAGGCGGGCTCGTCACACTCGAACGTCACCCCGACCAGCTGGTCGCCAAGGCCGAGCGCGTACACGATCTCAGTCGCCGATGGCAGCAGGGACACGACCCGCACAGCCCCCAGTTTAGGGAACGTCGCCGCGAGCGGGCGGAAGCAGGAGGGCGCTCCAGTGGTCGGTGCCCGGGATGGCCGCCGCGTCGTCGAACTCCAGCACGACCTGCTGTTCCATGCAGGCGAGCACGGACTCGAGGCCGTGGTTGCGGCCGACGCCGCTCTGCTTGAATCCGCCGAAAGGCACCGACATCGGCGACGCGCCGACCCGGTGCACGTTGACGAACACGCTGCCGGCCTCGATCCGCCTGGCCAGTCGCCACGCCCGTTCGGTGTCGGCGGACCAGACGGAGGCGCCGAGGCCGAACTCCGTGCCGTTGGCCAGCCGCACGGCCTCATCCTCGTCCGCGAACGGCAGGATCGGGATGATCGGGCCGAACTGCTCGGTGCTGACCAGGGGCGCGTCGGGTGCGAGCCCGGTCACCACCGTCGGCAGCACGAAGTAGCCCTCTTCCCAGCGTGCGGGGTCGACTTTCGCGCCGACGACGTGCACACGGGCGCCCGCGGCCTCCGACGCCGCCCGCAGCGCCAGCACCTTGTCATAGCCGGCGCGGGTGGTGACCGGGCCGATCGTGGACCGGGGGTCCAGTCCGTCGCCAACCGCGATGCGCGCCGCTGTCTGCGTGAAGGCCTCGGTGAACTCGGCGAGCCGCCCGGCGTCCACGTAGATCCGCTTGACGCCGTAGCAGACCTGGCCGCTCAGCCCGAATACCCCGGCGATCAGCTCCCTGATCAGGTCCGGGCCGATCGGCGCGTCGCGCAGCACCAGGGCGGCGTCGTTGCCGCCGAGTTCCATGCCGACGTTCTTGACGGTGTCCGCGGCGGCGCGGAACACCCTCTTGCCGGTCTCCACGCTGCCGGTGAACAGGATCTTGCGGACGCCGGGGTGTGCGGCCAGCGCCGCCCCGGCTTCGCCGCCGCGGCCGGGGACGACGTTCACCACGCCGGGCGGCAGCGCCCTGGCGAGCACGGACAGGGCGTCGGTCACCGCGAGCGGCGCGTCCTCCGGTGGCTTGACCACCACCGTGCTCCCGGCGGTCAGCGCCGGGGCCACGCCGAGGAACGTCAGGTACACCGGGGTGTTCCACGGGGAGATGATCGCGGCGGGACCCGAGGGCACGTGCCGGAGCACGCCGCGGCCAGCGAGGGGCAACGGGACGGGCCGCTCGGCGGCTACCTCCGCGGCAAGCGACGCGAAATAGCGGGTCAGCGAGACCGCGCCTGCCGCGTCGCCACGGGACTCGGGCAGCACCTTGCCGACCTCGCGGGTCAGCGTCCCGGCCCAGCCGGGAACGTGGCCCGCCATCTCGTCGGCGGCGCGGAGCAGGTACTCGCCCCGTGCCGCGGCGGGCAGCGCGGACCAGGCGGGGAACGCCGCGACCGCGGCCCGCACGGCCAGGTCCACGTGCCGCGCGGTGCCGAGGGCGAAGCTGCCGACCACCTCGGCGACGCGAGCCGGGTTGATCACGGGCGCCGTCGGCGCGTCCAGGTCCTCGCCGCCAATCATCACCCGCGCCACGTCGGGACGGCTCACGGCGCTTATCCCGGCCTCGTCGGTCAGCCTGGTCACAGTCCATCGCCTTCCACTGTCTTGCGGTCAGGGTCCGGTACTGCCGCTTGGCGTCCGCCGCGTCCCGGTTTACGCTGGTAGTCACAATGAGACTACCAGGACCCCGCACGCGTGCCCTCGTGCGCGCGCCCGCGGGGTCGTGCCGGGAGGGCACCGCATGAGCCAGGCAACCGCGCCGATCCGCCACGGCGACCGCTTCTACATCGGCGGGCAGTGGGTGGCACCGTCGTCCGACGCCACGATCAAGGTCATCGACTCCGACACCGAGCAGCTTTACTTCACCGTCCCCGAGGCGCAGGCGGCCGACATCGACCGGGCCGTCAGCGCAGCGCGGGAGGCGTTCGATTCCGGCCCATGGCCCTGGCTGACGCACGCGCGGCGGGCGGAATACCTGCAGGCGATCGGGGCCGAGCTGGCGAGGCGGTCGGAGGACATCGGCCAGATCTGGCCGCGTGAGTCCGGGGTGCTGCACGCCATCGCCCGGGGCGGCGGCAAGGGCGCGGAACGGACCTTCAGCGCCTTCGCCGCCCTGGCGGACACGTTCCCGTTCGAGGAGCCCGCGAAGCCGACGGCCGGGCAGTTCGGCCTTCTCGTCCGCGAGCCGGTCGGCGTCGTCGGCGCGATCATCCCATGGAACGCCCCGATCGGCCTGATCAGCAACAAAGTCGCTCCCGCCCTGCTCGCGGGGTGCACGGTCATCCTGAAGTCCTCACCCGAGGCACCCGGTGAGGGCTACCTGATCGCGGAGGCAGCCGAGGCCGCGGGCCTGCCGGCCGGCGTGCTCAACGTCGTCACCGCCGACCGCGAGGTGTCCGAGCTGCTGGTCCGCGACCCGCGGGTCGACAAGATCACCTTCACCGGCTCCACCGCCGCCGGGCGCCGGATCGCGTCCATCTGCGGCGAGCGGATCGCCCGCTGCACGCTCGAGCTCGGCGGCAAGTCCGCGGCGGTCATCCTCGACGACATCGACATCGAGACCGCCGCGCGCACCCTGTCCCAGGCGGAATGCTTCCTGTCGGGCCAGGTCTGCTCGTCACTCACGCGGATCGTGGTCCCCAGGTCCCGGCACGATGAGCTGCTCGAGGCGCTGGCCGGCACGTTCAGCCAGGTGCGGGTCGGCGACCCGTTCGCTGCGCAGACCCAGATGGGGCCGCTGGCCGCCGAGCGGCAGCGGGACCGGGTCGAGGGCTACATCGCCAAGGGCATAGCCGACGGCGCCACCCTCGCCACCGGCGGCGGCCGCCCGAAAGACCTCGACCGCGGCTGGTACGTCGAGCCAACCGTCTTCGGCAACGTCGACAACCACTCGGTGATCGCCCAGGAGGAGATCTTCGGCCCGGTGCTCTCGGTGATCCCGGCCGACGACGAGGACGACGCGGTGCGGATCGCCAACGACACCATCTACGGGCTCAACGCCTCCGTGTTCACCAACGACATCAACCGGGCCCGCCAGGTCGCGGCGCGGCTGCGGTCAGGCACCGTGGGGCACAACGCGATGCGCACGGACTTCGGCGTGAGCTTCGGCGGGTACAAGCAGTCCGGCATCGGCCGTGAGGGCGTGCACGAGGGCCTGACGCCGTTCCTTGAGGTCAAGTTCATGATTCTGGAAGGACATCCGGAGGGCTACGAGGACGCCACGATGTAGCAGCACCGGGTGGTGCTCCATCCCTGGCGGGGCTATCCGCCGAGTGCCGCCGCGATCGCATGCACGGCCGCGACCGTGGCCTGGCGCATCCCAGCGTCCTGTGGGTTCGGCCCGCTCGACAGCTTCACTACAACGGTCTGGCTCGGGACGTGCAGGAAGATGCACTGCCCGTGGATTCCGGCGGCGTTGAACATGGGGAGCCCGGGATCGGTGACCCACCAGCAGTTGCGGTAATGCGTGCCCGGCGGGTAGCCGTTCGCGTCGTCGCCCTGCGCGAAGGCCTCCGGGCCGTCCGGAGCGCCCTTGATGGTGTCGTCGATCCAGGCCGCCGGAACGACTTGCTCGTTTCGCGCCCGGCCGCGGCGCAGGGTGAGCAGTCCCACCCTGCCCGCGTCGCGCAGCGTCGCACTGATCCCGCCGTCCGCCAGGGCGTTGCCGTGCCGGTCGACAGTGACCTCGGCGTCCCCCTCGGCGCCCATGGGCTGCCAGAGCTTCCGCGCCACGAGGTCGGCGAACCGGGCCTGACCGGCCTTCTCCAGGACCCAGCCGAGCACATCGGTGAGTATCGAGCGGTAGCGGAACGGCCCGCCGTGCCGACCGTCGTTGGTGAGCATGGCAAAGTACTCGATGGCATCGGCGGGCCTGGGCTTGCCGTTATCGGGCCGCCACAGGTACACGCGGTCGCAGACCGCGATATCGGCCTCGGGATCGTCGTTGTCCTCCTGGAATCGGGTGCCGGTTCGCATGTCGAGCAGGTGCTGGACGGTCGCGCCCTCGAATGAGGTGCCGCCGAGCTCAGGCACGATCGTCTCCACCGGTGCCGTGACGTCGAGCACGCCGTCGCCGGCGAGCACGCCGGCAACAAGGCCGGTGATCGACTTGCTGACCGACATCAGCAGGTGCGGGGTGCCGGGCTGCAAGCCGTTGAAATACCGCTCGGCGGCAATCCGGCCCTCGTGGATGACGAGGAACCCATCGGTAAAGGTGCTCTCGAGCAGTTCGCCGACGGTAAGCTCGCCGGACGGCGTGCCGAACCGGACGCCGTCCAAGTCGAGCTCGGCCTGCGGCAACTCCCAGGCAGGGCCGTTACCTCGCGAAATACGCGCGGTCGGGATCAGCTCACGGACATGCTGGAACGCCCACCGATTGAACGGCGGGCGCTGCCAGTTCTCCAGGGTTACGAGATTTTCTATTGGGAACGGCGGCGATCCGGCCATCAGCCGCAGTTCGTCCTGTTCAGGTTCCACCCCCGCACTCACCGGTACAAAACTAGCAGCCGATCGCCGACTATTCGACCGTGCCTTGATGGCATGCGGGACGGTGCAGAGCGAGCGTCCCGGGAAATCGCACCGGGTCGCAATGTCATCTGGTGTAACCTCGGCTCGTGTCTGGCCTGCAGTTCGCCGCGTCGGTCTTGAGCTCTCTCGCGTGGCCCGCTGCCGTCGTAGCCGCAGTAGTATTGATGCGCCGGCAGCTGGTCGGTGCTTTTGACCGGATCCAGAGTCTGGAATTTCCCGGCGGCAAGGCAACGTTCGCCACTCTGGCGGATTATAAGAAGATGATCGCGGCGGTGCAGGATGCGGGGTTCCAGGATGACAAGACAGCCGCCCGGAGCGAGCTAACCGAGTTCAAGGTGGTTGCGGAACTCGCGGCGGAAGCCCCCGGGCAGGCGATCATTGGCGCCTGGGGACTACTCGAATACCAGCTCAACGTGGCTGCCGACCGGATCGACCCGGACGGCCCCCACGGCTGGCCGCAGGTTGCACGCAGCCTGGAAACCTGGGATAAGTGGCCGATTCTGTATCCTGTGGTCCTGGAACTCCGGTGGCTGCGTGACTACACTGCCCGGTCCAGCCGGGCACCGTCAAGCGCGGACGCGGCCAGGTACGTGTCGACGGCGCAGGATCTGGCGGCCACCCTTCGGACAGAGTTCACGTCCCCGTCCCGCAAGAGCTCCGGAGGCGAGACATGAGTGAATCCCTGACGGCCGGCCCAACCGGAGGTGACACTCACGCGCAACTCCGGGAGCATCAGCTGCTGCTGATGCACGAGACCGACCAGCGAATCCTCGATCACACGAATACGCTCGCGGAAACGCTTGAGTTTATCGTCACCCGAACCCAGCAGGTACTTAAGGTCTCGCACGTGGACGTCCTGTTTCAATATGCGGACGGGCTACAGGTGGAGGTCTCATCGGACCCGGCGGAGATCGGGCGCTTCATCCCGATCGACAGATCGATCTCCGGGCTTGTGCTGTCGAATCACCGGCCGGTCTTGGTGAACGACCTGCAAAATGATCCCCTGTTGAGCGAGAGGTACTTTCCGCGCGTGGAAATGGACCCGCAGTCCCGCGCGCCACAGCTCAGTGTTCTAGCCGCCGAACTCACGCTCGACGGGCAGGCCATCGGCGTCATCAATGTCGAAGCAACGGCGGACAACAGATTCAACCAATCGCATCTTGAGTTCGTCAACGCCGTGGCTAGGCAGATCTCGATGGCTATCACCCACGCGGCGCTCTTTGACGAGGACAATTTCAGGACTGCCACAGACAGCCTGCTCGTAGATGCCAGCAGCGGCGACAGCGACCTAGTGATGCGGCAGGTCCTCGATCACATCCTGAGCACCCTGAACTCGCTGACTTTCGTGAAACCGGACGCCGCGGATATCCTGTTTGCCGACCCGCAGGACGGGGAGTGCCTCATTGTCGCCTACAGCACGAACAGCGCGGACATCGGGGTACGGGTGGATATCGGCTCTAGCGTCTGCGGCGACGCCTTCCGCCGGGGCAGGACCGTGCTGGAGCCGCGGGCGTTCGAGCGCGATGATTACCGGCCTGTCGTCCAGGGGATGCGCTGTGAAATGGCCATCCCGATCGTTTTCGGCGGCAGTAACAGATTCCCGATCGGCGTGCTCAACCTGGAGAGCTCACGGGAGAACGCCTTCAGCAATGTCGGGCGGGTCCTGGCCGAGCGGTTCACGCGACGGGTGATCAACGCCATCGCGATGACCAAGATCCGCTCCGACATCGACAGCGAACTGCAGGATCAGCTCATGGTCTTGGCGGCGGACCAGGTGCTCAACGCGGTGCACCGGATCAACAACCATGTCGGCTCGATCCGGGCGCTGGCGCTGGACTTGCTCGAGGACCTTGATTCGCCGAGCCCGCCGGACCGGGGAGACCTGACGCGGCGGCTGCGGATGATCGAGTACAACGCCGATCACGCCCTGGAGATCCCCAACGAGCTGCGCAAGCGGATCGGCACGCCACAAGAGAGCGTCGACGTCAACGCGCAGGTGGAAGCCGGCCTGGCGGCCGTAAGGATCCCGAAGCAGATCGAGCTCGTGAAGGAGCTGGCCCCCGGGCTGCCCAACATCCCGTGCACCGCCTTGGACCTGGTGGTCGAGAACCTGGCGCTCAACGCGGTGAAAGCGATGCAAGACCAGCCCGGGACGCTGCGCGTGAGGACCTGGCTGGACAGGCGCCTGCCCAGGGAGCCGTTCATCGTGATCACTGTCCAGGACAGCGGAGTCGGGATGACCCCCGATGAGATCGGTCGCCTGTTCGAGCCGCGGCAAGCGGGGCACCGGGGCAGCGGCCTAGGGTTCGGGATGATGTGGGTGCGCAGCTGGGTCCGCCGCGCGCAGGGACTCATCGACGTCGACTCCCGGCCGGGCTCGGGCACCACCGTGAACATCCGTTTCCAGATCCACTCGCACCTGATCAACCCCAAGTCACCGGGAGGCGAGCCGGCGTGAAGGCACCCACCAGAGCTCTGATCGTCGAAGACATCGACACGTGGGTTTACATCCTCGAAAGGGCCGCCCGGCGGGCCGGCGCCTCCGAGGTCGTCGTCTGCGAGAACCTGCAGACGGTTAAGGACGCGCTGCGCAGCGCCAGGTTCGATGTCGCCATCCTTGACGTCGGCCTAGACCCCGACGATGACCTGAACGCGGACGGCGTCAAGGCGCTCGAGGCGATCCGCGAGATAGACGGCGGCAGCACGCGGTGCGTCCTGGTCACGGGCTGGCAGGGCGGTGACCGGCTG
>JASHXJ010000283.1 GCA_030043595.1 Trebonia sp. | reverse complement strand
CGCGCTGCCCGCCGGGTACGCGGCGTTCGTGCACCCGCGGTCCGGGCTCGCCGCGACGCACGGCGTCACGCTGGTCAACGCGCCTGGCACGATCGACGCGGGATACCGTGGCGAGATAAAGGTCATTGTGCTGAACACCGATCAGGCCCGTCCGGTCTCCTTCCGGCGCGGCGACCGGATCGCCCAGCTCGTGGTGCAGCGGGTGGAACACGCGACGTTCCGCGAGGTGGCGGCCCTGCCCGGGTCCGCCCGTGGCGGGGACGGTTTCGGCTCGACGGGCGGGCACGCGGGCGGAGCACATGCCGCCGCGGTCCCCGTGAGCTCCGTGGACTGAGTGGACTGACTGGAGGTGATGCGCTGTGTTCGGTCGGCGACGCAACGCCGGCGACCGCGACGTCGATGCCGCCGCGGACGTGACGGCGCAGCTTAGCGACGAGATCGACGACGACGAGGGCGGCCCCGGCGGCCTCGCGCCGCGGACAGCCGGCCCGTGGGACGCCGCCGAGCCCCACTCGGACGTGCAGCGAGTGGACCTCGGCAGCCTGCAGGTTCCCGTGCTGCCCGGCCTGGACATCCAGCTGGTGTTCGCGGAGCAGCACGGCGCGTGGGTGACCGTGCGGCATGAGACGAGCGAGCTGCAGCTGCAGGCGTTCGCCGCACCCAAGCGCGACTCGCTGTGGGATGACGTGCGGGCCGAGATCGCCGCGGAAGTCAACGCGGCCGGCGGGGTGAGCTCCGAGCGGCCCGGGCCGTTCGGCACCGAGCTGATCGCTCATGTCCCGGTCGAGCAAGGTCAGCCGCAGTCCGGCATGCGGCCCGTCCGGTTCGCCGGCGTGGACGGCCCGCGCTGGTTCCTGCGCGGCCTGTTCAGCGGCGCCGCGGCGGACGACGCCAGGGCCGCGGCACCGCTTGAGGACCTGATGCGCCAGCTCGTCGTGGTCCGCGGCGACCACCCGGTACCGCCGCGGGACCTGCTCGAGCTGCGGCTGCCGCCCGAGGCGGCCCAGGCGCTCGCGGAAGAGCAGGCGCGCGCCGAGCAGGAGAACCGCTTCAACACGCCGCCCAACCCCTTCGAGCGCGGCCCCGAGTTCACGGAAACGCGCTAGCGCCGCACTGTCATCCCGCCGAGAACAGGCGTTCCAGGTCGCCTTCGACGTCCTCGGTGGTGACGAAGAACAGCTCGTCGCCGGGCTGCAGCGGGTCTTCCGGCTGCGGAACGAGGACCCGGCCCTCGCGCAGGATCGCCACGAGCGCCGCGTCGGCGGGCCACTCGATGGAGCCGACCTGCTTGCCGGCCAGCGGCGCGTCGGATGGCATGGTCAGCTCGACAAGACTGGCCTCGCTCTGCCCGAACGTCATCAGCCGGACCAGGTCGCCAACGCTGACCGCCTCCTCGACCAGCGCCGACAGCAGCCGGGGGGTCGAGACCGCCACGTCGACGCCCCACGACTCGTTGTACAGCCACTCGTTGCCGGGGTGGTTGACGCGCGCGACGACCCGCGGGACCCCGTACTCGGTTTTCGCCAGCAGCGCCACCACGAGGTTCACCTTGTCGTCGCCGGTGGCGGCGACGACGACGTTGCACCGGTCGAGTGCCGCGTCGTCAAGGGAGCTGATCTCGCAGGCGTCGGCCAGCAGCCACTCCGCGCGCGGCACGCTGTCCACCTTGATCGCGCTCGGCTTCTGGTCGATGAGCAGTACCTCATGGCCGTTCTCAAGCAGTTCGCGGGCGATGGACCTGCCCACCGCGCCCGCGCCGGCAATCGCGACCCGCATCAGTGCCCGCCCCCTTCGCGCGTGGCGAACGCGCCCGCGATCCGGTCCAGTTCGCTTTCCTTGGCGATGACGTGCACGACGTCACCTTGCTGCAGCACAGTCCCCGGCTGCGGCACGATCGCCTCGCCAAGCCGGTCAATATAGGCGATGCGGGTGCCGGTGGACGACTCAACTGACTTGACTGGCTCCCCGATCCACGCGGGCGACACGCTCACCTGGCTGAGCACGATCTTCCCCGTGGCGTCGCGCCACAGTGGTTCGGCCCCTTCCGGCAGCAGCTTGCGGAGCATCTGGTCGGCCGTCCACCGCACGGTGGCGACCGTCGGGATGCCGAGCCGCTCGTAGACCTCCGCCCGCCGCGGGTCGTAGATCCGGGCCGCCACCTGCCGGACGCCGAACGTCTCGCGGGCGACCCGCGCGGCGATGATGTTGGAGTTGTCGCCGCTGCTGACCGCAGCGAAGCTATCGGCGCGCTCGATCCCCGCCCTGGTGAGCACGTCGCGGTCGAAACCGATTCCCGTCACCCGGTCGCCCTTGAACGCCGGGCGAAGCCGGCGGAAGGCTTCCGGATCGCGGTCGATCACCGCGACCGTGTTCCCCCGATCCTCGAGGATGTGGGCAAGCGTCGAGCCGACCCGGCCGCAGCCCATGATCACGATATGCACGACGCGTCCTTTCGCGGTGTGTCATGCCCTAGCCAGCGCGCCCGAACCAGGCACCTCGCCAAAGGTATGCCCTCACATGGGAGAATGCGACCCCAGAATCGGGCTGGTCTGGGCCGATGGGAAGCAGGAGGGACCGGCAGTGGGCTTTCAGCTAGGCCAGGGGGTCGAACTCGAGGTCGGTGACGTCGCGCAGGGCGGCTGGTGCGTTGCCAGGCCCGCTGATTCCCCCGTTGTCTTCGTGCGGCACGCCCTGCCCGGCGAGCGGGTCGTCGCGCGGGTGACGGACGTCACGTCCCGGTTCGCGCGCGCGGACGCGGTGGAGATCCTCGTGCCGTCACCGGACCGGGTGTCGCCGCCGTGCCCGCACGCCCGCCCCGGCGGCTGCGGCGGCTGCGACTGGCAGCACGCCGCGCTGCCCGCCCAGCGCGCGCTCAAGGCGG
>JASHXJ010000282.1 GCA_030043595.1 Trebonia sp. | reverse complement strand
GGTTGTAAGAAATTATGCCGAACGAACCGGGCCGGCTCCGCTGGGCTGGCCGTTCTCCCGCCGCGTGGACGGCGGCCTGGCCGACGACCCCCAGGAGCCGGATCTAGTGAGCTGGCGGGGGAACCAGCTGCCTCGCCAGGACGACCGGCTCTAACCGGCCTGTGCTCCGGTCTCCTCACCCCGGGAGGAGCCGGAGCCGGAGCGTACCGACCGGACGAGCAGCTGCGCGACGTCGATCACTTCGAGGCTCTGTTTCGCCTCGCCTGAGGCCTTCTTGGCGTTCACGGCGTCGCCGAGCATGACCATGCAGTAGGGGCATGCGGTGGAGACGGTGTCCGGGTCAAGCGCCAGCGCTTCCTCGATCCGCTCGGTGTTGATGCGCTTGCCGATGCGCTCCTCAAGCCACATGCGGGCGCCGCCCGCGCCGCAGCAGAAGCCGCGCTCCTTGCACCGGTGCATCTCTTGCGCCTGGATGCCGGGAACTGCTTCGAGGATCTCCCGCGGCGGCGTGAACACGCGGTTGTGCCGGCCCAGGAAGCACGGGTCGTGGTAGGTGAGCTTCTCCTCGACAGGGGTTTGCGGCTTGAGCCTGCCCTCCGCGACGAGGCGGGCCAGCAGCTGGGTGTGGTGAATCACCTCGTAATTGCCGCCGAGCTGCGGGTACTCGCGGGCAATGGTGTTGAAGCAGTGCGGGCAGGAGGCGACGATCTTGCGCACCCCGGCGTCGTTGAGCGTCTCGATGTTCTGCTGGGCGAGCATGGAGAACACGAACTCGTTGCCCAGCCGCCTTGCCGGGTCGCCCGTGCAGGCCTCCATCGGGCCGAGCACCGCGAACTTCACTCCCGCGGTGTGCAGCAGCTCGGCGATGGCCTTGGTGGCCTTCTTGGCCCTGTCTTCCAGCGCGCCCGCGCAGCCGACCCAGAACAGGTACTCCACGTCGGCGCCGATCTTGCCGTCCACGACCGGGACGTCGAAGTCGAGCTCGGTGATCCAGTCGGCCCGCTTGTCCTCGGCCATGCCCCACGGATTGGCCTTGTTCTCCAGGTTCTTCAGCATCGTCGCCGCCTCGGTCGGGAAAGCGGACTCGATGAGCACCTGGTGGCGGCGCATCCCGTCGATGTGGTCGATGTGCTCGATGTCCACCGGGCACTCCTCGACGCAGGCGCCGCAGTTGGTGCACGACCACAGCACGTCCGGGTCAATCACCCCGCCGGCGTCCAGGGCGGCCACCAGCGGGCGCTCAGCCTCGGCCCTGACATGCTCGGGCAGCTGCTGCCTTTCTTCATCGGAGGCGGCCAGGATCCACGGGGCCTTCGCGAACGCGTGGTCGCGCAGGTCGAGGATGACCTGCTTGGGGGACAGCGGCTTGCCTGTGACCCAGGCCGGGCACTGGGACTGACAGCGGCCGCACTCGGTGCAGGTGCCCAGGTCAAGCATGCCCTTCCAGGTAAAGTCCTCGATCTTGCCCAGGCCGAACACGTCCGCGTCCGGGTCGGCCTCCTCGAAGTCCAGCACCTTGCCGTTGCTGCGCATCGGCTCGAGCGGGCCGAGCGCGTTGGGGCGGCGGGAGAACAGGACGTTCAGCGGGGCCAGGGCGATGTGCAGGTGCTTGGAGTAGGTGACGATGACGAGGAACCCGAGGATCACCGCGAGCTGCAGCACGATGAACGTGGCCTCAAGGACGCTGTTGACCCCGGAGCCGAGCGGGGACAGCGCCTTGCCCACGACCCACGATGCGAACGCCCAGGCGTGCGGGTACGGGAACACGCCGGTGTTCTGCTGTGCCCCGCGGTAGAGCAGCAGCGTCGCGATGACCAGGAAGATCATCCCCAGCACCACCCAGGCGGCGGTGGTGTGCGAGCCGAAGAACCGTGACGCCCGGCCTTCCCGGTGCGGGTCGTTGCGCAGCCGGATCACGGTGAACGTGATGATGCCCGCGAGCACGCCGACGGAGAACAGGTCCTCGATGAAGCCGATGAAGGCCCAGTGGCCGATCCCAGGGATCGCGAACGTGCGCGAGAACAGGTCACCGTAGGCCTCGATGATCGTCAGCAGCAGGACGATGAACCCCCAGAAGGTCGCCGCGTGCGCGGCACCGGGCAGCGACCACCTAAGCAGCTTCCGCTGCCCGATCACCTCAGTCAGCTGCGTCCCGACGTCCTTGCCGACGTGCTCCCTGGCGTAGGCCACCCGCTCTGGCGCGGGCTGGCCGCTGAAGGCCAGCCGCTTCAGCCACCACAGCCGCCGGCCGGCGACCGCGAACGCGATGACGGTCAGCCCCAGCCCGATAATCATCCGCAGGACCACGCGGAACCTCCCTTATCCGGTGGTCCAGCGTAGCCCTGCGGCTTGTGATATCGAAGATCGCGTGGTCAGCCGAGGCCGGGGCCGCTGGCTGCCGTCGCGCTGCGCGTGCTGGCTGGCGTGGTCCGGGGTGAGCCGGTCCTCGACCTCGGCCGCGGTAGCCTGGTTGCCGCGAACTCCTCGAATCTCATCGTGTTCCCATCGTCGGGCTCCGACTAGGACACGCGCCGCCTTCCCGGAAATGTTGCGCGCCGCGGGAATGATCCGGCCGGAAGAAAAGTTGAGTGTGATTGACTCAAGTCATTTGACACCAGCGCTCGCCTAGGGCAGGCTTGAGCCCGGAAGACTCAACTTCACACACTACGAGGACTGCTCATGGCACGTGCAGTAGGTATTGACCTGGGGACGACGAACTCGGTTGTCGCCGTCCTTGAAGGCGGGGAGCCCACGGTCATCGCCAATGCGGAGGGCTCGCGGACCACTCCGTCGGTCGTCGCGTTCGCCAAGAACTCCGAGGTACTCGTCGGCGAGGTCGCGAAGCGGCAGGCCGTCACCAACGTGGACCGGACGATCCGTTCGGTCAAGCGGCAGATGGGGACGGACTGGACCGTCACCATCGACGGGAAGAAGTTCACCCCCCAGCAGATCAGCGCGTTCATCCTGCAGAAGCTGAAGAGGGACGCCGAGGCCTACCTGGGCGAGAAGATCACCGACGCGGTGATCACCGTCCCCGCGTACTTCAGCGACGCGCAGCGGCAGGCCACGAAGGAGGCCGGGCAGATCGCGGGCCTCAACGTGCTGCGGATCATCAACGAGCCGACGTCGGCGGCGCTGGCGTACCACCTGGAGAAGGAGCAGTCCGCCAAGATCCTGGTCTTCGACCTGGGTGGCGGCACCTTCGACGTGTCCCTGCTCGATGTCGGCGACGGCGTCGTGGAGGTCGAGGCGACCAGCGGCGACAACCACCTGGGCGGCGACGACTGGGACCAGCGGATCGTGGACTGGCTCGTCCAGGATTTCAAGAGCGGCTACGGCACGGACCTGTCCAAGGACAAGATGGCGCTGCAGCGGCTGCGCGAGGCGGCGGAGAAGGCGAAGATCGAGCTGTCGCAGTCGATGGAATCGCAGATCAACCTGCCTTACATCTCGCACTCCCCGGACGGCCCGCTGCACCTGGACACCAGGCTCACCCGCGCGGAGTTCCAGAAGATGACCTCTGACCTGCTCGACCGGTGCAAGGCCCCGTTCCAGCAGGTCATCAAGGACGCCAGCGTCAAGGTGAGCGACATCGACCACGTGGTGCTCGTCGGCGGCTCCACCCGGATGCCGGCCGTCGTGGACCTGGTCAAGTCGCTGACCGACGGCAAGGAGCCGAACAAGGGCGTCAACCCGGACGAGGTCGTCGCCGTCGGCGCCTGCCTGCAGGCCGGCGTGCTCAAGGGCGAGGTCAAGGACATCCTGCTGCTGGATGTGACCCCGCTGTCGCTGGGCATCGAGACCAAGGGCGGCATCTTCACCAAGCTGATCGAGCGGAACACCACGATCCCGACCAAGCGCTCGGAGATCTTCACCACGGCCGA
>JASHXJ010000281.1 GCA_030043595.1 Trebonia sp. | reverse complement strand
GGTTCTGGTGCTGCACGTAACCGGCCGCAAGACCGGCCGCCGCTACGACATTCCGGTCAACTACGTCGACATCGACGGGCGGCTATCGGTGGTCACCAGCGCCCGCTGGCGGCTGAACCTGCGCGGCGGGGCCTACGTGGAGGTGACTCTGCGAGGCCGACGGCACCTCATGCGCGCCATGCTCGAGGATGACCCGGCTGCCGTCGCGGTCGCCTACCAGGAGGTCATCAGCCGCCTCGGCTGGCTCAAGGCAAGCCGCCACCTGGGCATCGCGGGGCCTGACGGGCACCAGCCGACGGTGCTCGAGCTCAAGGCCGCGGCGCGTGAGTACCGGTGGTCGGTCATCACGCTCACGGTTCGATGAGCACGGCGCGATGAGGACGGCGCGATGAGGACGGTGCGATGAGTCGTGTCGCGGCGCAGGCGCGGCCAGACCGCGCCAGCCCGGCTGACCTCATGCAGCTCGCCACCGGGGCCGGGGCTGCCGCGCAGGTTGGCGCCGTACTGGTGCTCGACGCCCTGCCGGATGTCGCCGTCGCGTCCGCCCGGCTTCTGCTGGCGGAACGGGTCAGCGCCGTACCCAGGCTTCGCCAGCGGCTGTACCGGGCGCCGCCAGGCTGCGGGCGCCCCTACTGGGCCGACGATCCGGGTTTTGACCCAGGCGCCCACGTCAGGCAGATGCGGTGCCCGCCGCCCGGCGACGAGCGGGCGCTGCTTGACGTGGCGGGCTCCCTGATCAGCACGCCCTTGCCGGCCGGCCGGCCACTGTGGTCGGCGGTTTTCATCACCGGTCTGGCCGACGGCTGCACGGGGCTGGTTTTCGTCATGAACCACGTGCTGGCCGATGGCGTCGCGGGCCTCGCGCTGCTTCGCGCGCTGCACGACGTGCCCCCCGCCGCGGCGCCCGCCGCGACTCCTTCCGCCGCAGCCGTCCCAGCGGTCCCTGCCGGGCCGGCCGACCGTGACGACGCGGCTCGATTTCCCCTTCCGTCGCCGCGGTTGCGCGAGCTTGCCGCGGATGCCTGGGCGGAGCGCGCCCGGCGGCTCGCGCATCCGGTGCACGGGCTGCGCAAGCTCCGCCAGGGGGTCGCCGAGCTGGGCGGAGCGCGTCCGCCGCGACGAGTGCCGCGATCGTCGCTCAATCAGCCGACTGGACGGCGGCGCCGCCTTGACGTGGTTACCGCTGACTTGGCCGCTGTGCGCGAACTCGCGCACGCGCACGGAGGGACCGTCAACGACGTGGTGCTGGCCGCCGTGGCCGGGGCGCTGCGCGCACTGCTGGCTAGCCGGGGCGAGCAGTTGCCGGAGGTGACCATATCGGTGCTGGTTTCCGCTCGCCGGAGCACCGACGGCGGCCGGCTCGGCAACGAGGTCGGTGTCATGCCGGTCACCGTGCCAGCCGACGGCGGCGCCGGTGCCCCCGGCACCGTGGTCCGGGTGGCCCGTGTCGCCGCGATCACGCGCGAGCGCAAGACGCAGAACCGCGGCGCGTCGGGCGCGCTGATAGTACCCGGATTCCTGCTGCTTGCCCGCGCCGGAGCGCTGCGCTGGTTCGTCAATCGCCAGCGGCTCGTCCAAACCTTCGTCACCAACCTGCGCGGCCCGCAACAGCCGATCGCCTTCGCCGGGGCGCCGGTCCGCGCGGTGATCGCGATCCCGGCCACGACCGGGAACGTGACCCTCACGTTCGGGGTGCTGTCCCACGCCGGGGCGCTGCGGATCACGGTCCTGTCCGACCCGGACCGGGTGCCCGACGTCCGCGTGCTCACGGACGCGCTGCGTGCCGCCCTCGGCGCCGCCGCCCGGTTACGCCCGTAACGGGACCTTGGTCCCAATGACCGTGACCGGTTCGTCCGTACCGCGCCGGGCCGTGCGGGGCTGAACTGGAATCGTGAACGTGCGACCCACCATCAGCGACCTCGGGCTCAACGCGGGCAAGAAAGCCCGGCTGTTCCGGATTCTCTTCCAGCACGGGCTGTGCAACGGCACAGCGCTCTTCCTCCCGTACGACCAGGGCCTCGAGCACGGTCCGCGGGACTTCTTCGCCAACCCGGACGCCGCCGACCCCGGCTACATCGCCAGGCTCGCCGTCGAGGGCGGCTTCAACGGCATCGTCTTGCACATCGGCCTGGCCGAGAAGTTCGCCTGGGACTTCGCCGGCGAGGTCCCGCTGATCCTCAAGCTCAACGGCAAGACCGAGATCCCGTCCGACGCCGAGGCGCTGTCCCCGGTGACCGCCACCGTCGCGGACGCGGTACGGCTCGGCGCGGACGCCGTCGGCTACACGCTCTACGTCGGCACCCCGGCGCAGGCGGCGGACATCGACGCCTGCCGGCGAATCCGGGAGGAAGCCAGCAGGCTCGGCATGCCGCTGATCGTGTGGGCGTACCCGCGTGGCTCCGCGATCGAGGCGAAAGGCGGTAAGGACTCCTTCTACGCGGTGGACTACGCGGCCCGGGTGGCCAGCGAACTGGGCGCCGACATGGTGAAGGTGAACTTCCCGCACCCGGAGAAGCGCTCCGGCGTCCCCGCCGCGTACGACGCGGACTTCTCCGCCCAGCAGGCGATGGACGCGGTGGTCCGCTCGGCCAACAGGACGCTCGTGCTGGTCTCGGGCGGCGAGCGCGCCGGGGAGGAGGCCATGCTCGAGAAGGCCAGGCAGTCCGCCGAGGCGGGCGCGACCGGGCTGATCTTCGGCCGCAACGTCTGGCAGCGCGAGCACGACGAGTCACTGAGGCTCGTCAGCAAGCTCCAGGAAATCCTGGTCAAGTACCCGGGCCAGAGCATCGAGAACTTCGCCAGACGGCACCGTTCGTTCGGGGAAAAGATGGTTTTGCCCGGCTGAGAAAGGATCAGCAATGGTCACAAGGGTAGGAATTAACGGCTTCGGCCGCGTCGGGCGGGCGTTCACGCGCTACGCGCTGCAGCGGACCGATCTCGAGGTCGTAGCGATCAACGACATCACCGACGCGGGCACGCTCGCGCACCTGCTGCAGTTCGACTCCACGTACGGGCGGCTGCGGCGGGTGGTCGGGCACAACGCCGGCTCGATCAGCATCGACGGGCGGGAGATCCCGGTGCTCGCGTCGCGCGACCCCGCGGAGATCGACTGGGCCAAGTTCGGCGCGGATGTCGTCATCGAGTCGACCGGCAAGTTCCGCACCCGGGACCAGGCGGCGGTGCACCTGAAGGGCGGCGCCAGGAAGGTGCTCATCTCTGCGCCGGCCAAGGGCGCCGTCGACGCGACGATCGTGATGGGCGTCAACGACGACATCTACGATCCCGTGCGCCACGACGTGATCTCCAACGCCTCGTGCACCACGAACTGCGTGGCGCCGATGGCGAAGGTGCTGCACGACGCGTTCGGGATCGAGCGCGGGTTCATGACCACCGTGCACGCCTACACGGGCGACCAGATGCTGCTCGACGCCCCGCACAAGGACCTGCGGCGCGCCCGGTCGGCGGCGGCCAACATCGTGCCGACGACCACCGGCGCGGCCCGCGCCACGGGTGAGGTGATCCCCGCCCTGAAGGGTCGCCTGGACGGCGTAGCGGTCCGCGTCCCGGTGGAGGACGGGTCGCTCACCGACCTCGCCGTGCTGCTCGAGGCCTCGGTGACCGCCGACGAGGTCAACGAGGCGTTCCGCCGGGCCGCTTACGGGAGGCTGGCCGGGGTGCTGCGGTACAGCACCTCGCCCCTGGTGTCGCGGGACATCATCGGTGACACCGCTTCGTGCGTCTTCGACTCCGAACTGACCGCGGCGTCTGGCCAGCTGGTCAAGGTGTTCGGCTGGTACGACAACGAGTGGGGTTACTCGTGCCGCCTCGCCGACCTGGCCGCGCTGGTAGGCAGCAGGCTC
>JASHXJ010000280.1 GCA_030043595.1 Trebonia sp. | reverse complement strand
ATGTGCGCGTGCGAGTCGATAACAGGCATGGTGCGTAACCCCTTCACAGGCCCGGCATGATCGCGACGTGGATGCCGTCTTCGCCAGGCACCTCGCCGGCCAGCAGCTTGATCGCGTGCTCGACGTCATCGAGGCCGAACTTGTGCGTCTGCATCTTGTGCAGCGGGAACCTGCCGGACTCTATCAGCTTGATCGCGTTCTCGTAGCCGGCCGCGTCCACGGAGAACGCGCCCTTCACGGTGAGCGCCTTGTTGATCAGCTTGTCGGTCACCAGCTCGATGTTCTGCTGCCCCTTCAGGCCCGCGAGCACGATCGTGCCGCCCCAGCGCACCGCGTCGATGGCGTCGCGGATGGGCTGGTGGGCCATCGGGGTGAGGTCGAGCACCACGTCGACGCCCTCGCCGCCGGTCAGCTCACGGACCCGCTCGACGGTGTTCTCCTCTTCGACGTTGATCGTGTAGTCGGCGCCGAACTCCTTCGACAGCTCCAGCTTCTTCGCGTCGCGGGTCAGGCCGGTGGCGATGATCGTGCCCGCGCCGACGTAGCGGGAGGCGAGGATGGCGGCGAGGCCGCGCTGGCCGGCGCCGAGCACGAGCACGGTCGAGCCGAGGTGCACGCCCCCGTAGTGCAGCGCCCAGCGCACGCCGGCGCCCAGCGGGTTGTACATGACGGCGATCTCGGCCGGGATGTCGCTGCGCATCGGGTGCACGATCGAGTTCGGGTGCAGGTCGATGTACTCCGCGTAGCCGCCCGTCAGCCGGTTCGCGCGCGCGGGCGGGTTGCCGCCGCCGTGGCTGCCGACCCGGTTCCTGCAGTTCATGTAGCTGCCAGCCAGGCACCGGCCGCAGGACCGGCAGGGGATGAGGATCTCCACGGCGACCCGGTCGCCGGCCTGCACGCCCCAGCGCGCTGCCGTCTCGTCGGTGATCTCCTCGATGACACCGAGGGGCTCATGGCCGGGGATCATCGGCAGCCCGCGGGTGCCCATGGCCCCCTTGTACTGCTCGACGTCGCTGCCGCAGATGCCGCACGCCTCGACGCGCAGCAGGGCGCCGGTGTCGCCGCCGAGCGTGGGCCGGGGATACTCCCGCATCTCCATCTGCCGGGGGCCGGTCTGGACCACGGCACGCACCATGTCTGCCATCTACTCAGGACTCCTCGTTGATCTCGGTCATGTCAAGCACCCGTCGCTGGGCCCGGCAACAGAGGCGGGCCGGGGATTTTAGTGCTGGTCATAACCCGCATCTCGCGACCCACGGCTCACGATATATGACACTTGGCGCGACGAGAAGCGCGTGATATGAAAACTATTGTCACGACAGCCACGTGCGGCTTCGTCGTGTGTATGGACACAAAAACCATGAAGTCGGCCATGCCGGAGGCGATATATGAAGACCCGGGCCGCGGTGCTGCGCAGGGGTGGCACGCCATGGGAGATCACCGAGCTAGAGCTCGACCCGCCTAAGGCCAACGAGGTGCTCATCCAGATGGAGGCGGCGGGCCTTTGCCACTCCGACGAGCACATCAGGGCCCGCGGTTTCGCCCGCCTCCCGATGGTCGGCGGGCACGAGGGGTCGGGCATCGTGGTGGAGGCCGGCCCTGGCGTCACCCGCGTCAAGGTGGGCGACCGGGTCTCCTGCTCCTACATCCCGGTCTGCGGCAAGTGCCGGTACTGCTCCACCGGCAAGCAGAACCTGTGCGACCAGGGCCTGAACGCCGGCATCGGCTGCCTGCCCGACAGGACGTTCCGGTTCCACCAGAACGGCGAGGACTTCGGCGGCATGTGCGTGGTCGGCTCCTTCGCCGAGTACGCCGTGCTGTCGGAGTTCTCCTGCGTGAAGATCGAGGACTACGTCCCGATGACGCTGGCGGCGCTGGTGAGCTGCGGCGTTACCACCGGGTTCTGCTCGGCGGTGTACGCGGGCGACGTCCGGGTCGGCGACACCGTGGTGGTCTTCGGCACCGGCGGCGTGGGCATGAACGCGGTGCAGGGCGCCGCGTACGCCGGCGCGAAGTTCGTCTTCGCGATCGACCCGAACGAGTGGAAGCAGCAGCAGGCTCTGGACTTCGGCGCGACGCACGCGTTCGGTGACCCGGTCAAGGCTAAGGATGTCCTCATCGACCTCACCCGCGGCCAGCTCGCGGACAAGGTGATCTGCACGGTCGGCGAGATGGACAACGACGTCGTGAAGGCCGCCGTCGACATGACCGGCAAGGCCGGGACTATCGTGATGACTGGCGTCGGCTACTACGACATGGTGCTGCCCGGCGGGATCCTGATCGGCTACCACCGGCGGATGCAGGGCTCGCTATTCGGCGGCGCCAACCCGCTCTACGACATCCCGATGATCCTCAGCCTGTGGCACGAGGGCCGGATCAAGCTGACGGAACTTATCACGAAGCAGTACACGCTGGACGAAATTAATGAGGGCTATCAGGACCTTATGGAAGGTAAGAACATCCGCGGCGTCATCGTCCACCAGCACTGAGCGCCGCGGGAAGGCGAGAAAGGCCAGAGCACCATGCCGAACGCGATCCTGGACCCCACGGGGACCGTCAATTCCACGGCCAAGGCGACCCCCGCGGCCCCGCGGGCACCCCGCCCCGCAAGCCTCAAGGGCGCCCGGGTCGGCTTGCTGATCAACACCAAGCAGAACGCCGCGCCCTTCCTGCACGAGGTCGGCCGCCTGCTCGTCGAGAACTACGGCGTCGGCAGCGTGACCGAGCGGACCAAGCTGAACTTCGCCGTGCCGGAGTCCGAGGAAGTCATCAAGGAGCTGGCCGCCGACGC
>JASHXJ010000279.1 GCA_030043595.1 Trebonia sp. | reverse complement strand
ACGCCGATCGTGACCGATAGCAGCCCGTGCAGGCTCATCGGAGCCTCCTAACGAGTTCGCGCGGCAGGACGGCCGTTACGAGGCCATTTTCGGCCGGCGCCGGGCCACGGGCAACGCCTGCGTCCCGGGACGCAGGCCGGCCAGTACAACCCATACCCGGAGGGGTATATCCTGTCGGGCGTGAACGTGGACAGCGAGGAGCTCACGGATGTGACCCGGCGGCTCCGCCGTGCGCAGGGCCAGATCGGCGGCGTGATCCGGATGATCGAGGACGGCCGGGAGTGCCAGGACGTGCTGACGCAGCTGGCCGCGGTGGCCCGTGCCCTCGACCGGGCCGGCTTCAAGATCATCGCTAGCGGGCTCTGCCAGTGCGTGCTCGACGAGCAGGCAGGCCGCGAGCAGGCCGCCGCCGAGCGCGCGCGGCTGGAGAAGCTCTTCCTCTCGCTCGCCTGAGGCCTGCGGAGGGCACGCACCGCGCGGCGTTCGGGGCGGCGGCGGCTGAGGCGAGCCGGCCGGGGCCGGACGCGCCACGGCTCGTTCGGGATGAAGGTTTTGACCGTCAGGAATTTTCCCGGCCCGCACGTTGTAGATACCCCTACGGGTATTCAACGCGAGGAGGCGGATGATGGCGACGGTCGAGCTGACGGCCGACAACTTCAACTCGACGGTGAGCGGCGACGGCCTGGTTCTCGTCGACTTCTGGGCGGCCTGGTGCGGGCCGTGCCGGATGTTCGGGCCGATCTTCGAGAAGGCATCGGAACAGCACCCCGACGCGGTGTTCGGCAAGGTCGACACCGAGGCGCAGCCCGAGCTCGCGGCCGCGTTCAGCATCTCTTCCATCCCGACGCTGATGATCATCCGCGACGGCATCGTGCTGTACGCGCAGCCCGGCGCGCTGCCCGAGACCGCACTCGAGCAGCTGATCACCAAGGCCGACGAGCTCGACATGGACGAAGTCCGGGCCACCCTGGCCGAGGCCGAGGCCGGGGCGGCCACGACCGGCTGAGGCGGCCGGGTCAGGACAGCACGCGGCGGCGGAAGTTACGCAGGCCGATGGTCAGGAACAGGGCGCCGAACCCGATTACCACTGGGTAGATGACGTAAAGCTGCATGTGCGGCCCGCTCGTGAACGCGGCTCGCATGCCCTCGTTCACGTAGATCAGCGGGTTGATCAGCACGATCGTCTGCAGCCAGTGCCAGCCGCCCACCGTGACCGGGGCGAGCTTGTTCCACGGATAGTAGGTGCCGCCAAGGAACGTGATCGGCAGGATGATGAAGCCGAACATCAGCCCGATGTTCCGCGGCTCGAAGCTGGTGCCGAGGACGAGCCCGAGCCCGCCCATCGCGACGCAGGCCAGCGGTACGAACGTCACGATCAGCCACCAGTGCAAGGTCAGATGGGCCTGCACCCCGGGCGCGTGCACGACCGAGGCGATCGGCAGCACGATGATCGCGGCCAGCACGCCCTGGACCGCGCCGGAGAGCACCTTGGCGATGGCCACCAGCCAGATCGGGCAGGGCGCCTGCACCCGGTCCTCGATCTCCCTGGTGAAGCCGAACTCCTGGGCCATCGCCAGCGCGATCGACTGCACGCCCTGGAACATGACCGAGATCCCGACGACCCCGGGAACCAGGATCGTGGCGAACTCCGACTCCTGCGCCGAGCCATGGCCCCCGATGCCCTGCCCGATCTTCGGGAACACGTAGAGGAACACGAAGCAGAGCAGGAACGGCTGGACGAGCGTGCGCAGCACGAACTCCCACACGTGCTTGCGCAGCACCACCAGGTCACGCAGGAGCAGGGCACCCAGCGCGGTACGGCTGGCCGCGGCGACCGAGCGGGTCGGGCCGCCGCCTATCCGCCGGGGGGCGCCCGGGGTCGCGACCTGAGAGGTTACGGAGGCGGTCATTCTTCTCGCAGCTCCCTTCCGGTCAAGTTGATGAACACCGTCTCCAGGCTGGGCTCGGCGACCGACACGTCGACGAGGTCGAAGCCGCCGTGCTCGGCCGCAAGCACCAGGCGCGGCACGAGCCCGTCACCGCCCTGCACGTGCAGTTCGAGCCTGCCGTCCGCGACCCGGGTCCGCGTGACGCCCGCCACGTCCCGGGCCAGCACCTCGGCGAGCCCGCTGACCTGCCCCCTCGTCCGCACCGTGACGATAGTGTCGGCGCCGACCGTCTGCTTGAGCGCGGCCGGGGTATCCAGCGCGAGAATCCGGCCGTGATCCATGATGGCGACGCGCTCGCAGAGCCGGTCTGCCTCCTCCATGTAGTGGGTGGTCAGCATGATGGTCTGGCCGTCCCGGTTCAGCTCGCCGAGCAGGTCCCACAGTGCGAGCCTGCTCTGCGGGTCAAGGCCCGCCGTCGGCTCGTCGAGGAACAGCACCGAGGGCCGGTGGAAGATGGCCCGCGCCACCATCAGCCGCTGGGCCATGCCGCCAGACAGCGCGTACACAGACGCCTTCGCCCACTTGGACAGCTGGAACTGCTCGAGCAGGTCATCGGCTATCTTCCTGGACTCCTTCGCCCGGATGCCGAACAGCCTGCCGTGGAAGTACAGGTTCTCCCAGACGGTGAGCTGACGGTCCAGCGTGTTCTGCTGCGAGACGATCCCGCTCAGCTGCTTGGCCAGCGCGGGATGCGTCTTGACGTCCACCCCGGCGATGAAGGCCCGGCCCGACGTGGGGACCACCCGGGTGGTCAGCATGCCCGCGGTCGTGGTCTTGCCCGCGCCGTTCGGTCCGAGCAGGCCGAAGATCTCCCCGGCCCGGACGTCCAGGTTGAGCTTGTCGACGGCCGCGAAGTTCGTCCCTGGGTAGATCTTGGTGAGGCCTTCGGTATGGATGACCGCGGCGGGCTCGCCGCCGGACACCCCGGCCTGGCTCTGCGCGGAGGATGCAACGGTGCTCATAGCACACCTAGCCTATTCACAAGGCCACCGTCTCCGTAGCGGGTGTCTCCTCCGTGACGGCTGTCGTCGTGGCCGGCCGCCGGGCGTCGAGTGGCGGCGGCACGGCCGTCCCCGCCAGGAACTGCGCCGCCCACCGCCGGTACGGTCCGATGGGCCCGTCGCCCTCGGCGATCACCGGCCGCGGCATGTGGCGCTTGGTTTCCCAGACCCGCCGGTCCTGCGACACGTCGTTGGCCAGTCCCAGCAGGGCGAAATCCCTGATGACCCCGGCGGTCAGGCTGGCGGGCAGCCACCGCAGCACGGCGGGGGCCTGCGGGCTGGCAGACTTGCGAGCGGCGGCGCCGATGCGAAGGCGCACTGTCCCGTCACCGAGCGGCGTGGGCAGCACCCACAGTCGCACCTGCGCTCCCAGCGTGTGCACCGTCAGGTCGACCCGCGAGAACCCGAGGCCATAGGCCGCGACATCGAAGGTGGCGCGCATGGCCGGAACCGGGACCCCGTAGATCCGCCCCGCTCGTGTCATCGCATACCGTGCCGTGAGCACAGGCCCGTCGACGCTGGCCCGGCTGATTTCCCGCACCGCGGAGTACCCGTGCACGAAGCGCAGGTGCCCGACGTCCACGCTGTTCTCGGTGATTTCCACGGGATGACCGGTAAACGTGACGGTCCGCCACCGGGGAGCGGTCCAGCCTTCACGGTCCACCGGGGGGATAACCCAGGCCGGGGGCTGTCCCGCGGCGTCGTGGTAGCCGAGCACCGCCCCGTCGACCTCGCTGACCGGCCACATGGCCAGCCGGGCGCGCGCCGGCACCCGGCCCTCGTAGCCGGTGGCCAGGCAGCTTCCGTCCGCCCCGAAGGCGAACCCGTGAAAGCCGCACACCAGCGTCTGCCCGCGTACCTGTCCCAGGTATCCGAGGTGGGCGCCGAGGTGCGGGCACCACGCGGATGCGACGCACGCCGCGCCGCGCTCGTCGCGCCAGGCCACGAGATCCTGACTGCCGACGCGCGCCGGGATCGCGCGTCCCTTCGGCAGGTCGCGGCTCAGCGCCACGGCGAACCAGCCGGCGGGCATGGGCAGCTCCGCCATGGAAAGGGGGGCTCGGGGGTCGTTCCGGCGGGCATCGCTCATGGGGGTCTCTCTTGCGGATTCGGGGGCGGGGGCGGAAGAGGGACCGGCGTGGTGGCTCAGGATCGCCTCGACAGTGCGGCGACGGCTGATGCGCGGCTGGTCACATCCAGTTTGCGGTAGATGTGCTCAAGATGCTTGGCGACCGTGCGCGGGCTGACGTCAAGCGCATGCGCGATGGCACTGTTGGTACGCCCGAGTGCGGCGAGGCGGAGGATGCGAACCTCGCAGTCGGTCAGCCCGGCGAGCGCCCCCGAGCTCGCCGCGGCGAGGCCCTCGCGGGCCAGCCGGCGCTTGCGGGCGCGCTGCAGCGCGGCTATCAGCGGGAAGCGCAGGACGCTCAGCAGGTCGCGGTCGTCTTCGGTGAAGTCGCTCGCCGCGCGGTTGAGCGCGATGCCGATGATGTCCCGGCCCGAAGCGGCCCCCGGCAGGCCGAAGGCGATCTGGTACTCCACCGGGATGTGCCGGAAGGACTCGGCATACAGGCTGAGGCGGTGGAAACTCTGCCGGCTGAGGAAGTCGCTGATCATGACCGGCCGGCCGTCTCCGGTCTGCCGGTAATGGCGGACCAGCGGGTGCTCGTGCGCGTACGCGGCGAACGCGGTGACGCAGCGCGCTGGCGCGGCGCTGTCGGGATGGCACCGGACGCTGACCTGGCCGGGCTTGGCGCCGATCACGGTGAAGCTCAGGCTGTCGCAGCCGATCATCCGGGCAAGGCCTGGGAGGACGAGCTCGGCGAAGCCCGCGGGATCGTCAAGCTCGGTGAGGCTGTCGACCAGCCGGACGGCGCACTGCAGGCCGGTGAGCGGTACGTACATGGCTACCCCCAGGCCCCAGCACACTTAGTAGACGATGCCTGTCACCTGAGCGTCCAGTCAAGACCGCCCGGAGACCGGATGGCGGGCGGTGGCCCGCCATCCGGTCCCGCCGGGTCAGTGGTTCCCGGAGATGGGAGTCGTCACGTTACTGAACGTGTTCGTCTTGAGCTCGAACGCCGTGACTACCTTGCTCAGCCAGATGCCGATCGAGTTGTCGAAGATGTGATTGCGGGCGATGAGGACCGTGACTGGCGTGCCACCGGAGAACACGAGAACGCCGGTCGTCTGCGAATCCTCAGGTCCTGGCGGGCCGTCGAGCGTGTCGCCGTCGAGGTTGTTCTTGCCGATCGTGTTGCCGATGATCGCGTTGCCGCTCAGGTACTCGAATTGTCCCTTCTTGATGGTGTGCGCGTGCATCGTCACGCCGGACAGCCCGTTCCCGGCGATGTAGTTGCCCTCGACCAGGTTGTCGTAGGACGCCGTGCCGGCCTGGCCGTTCGCGAAGAGCACGCCCGCGCCTTCGCCCTGCACACCGTTGTCGGTTACCACGTTGTCCCGTATGACGTTGTCGTACACCCCGGCGACCGTCGGCTGCGGTACGCCAGCGGCGTTGAGGGCACCGGGGTTGTGCCCCGGTACGGTGATTCCGCAGTCCGTGGCGTTGCCGGTGACGACGTTGCCCTCGACCAGGTTGTTGTGCGTCGGCCCGACGTCGTCGCTGAGCAGGACCCCGCCGGAGTTATCGGCGATGTAGTTGCCGCGGATCACCGAGTAGGCGACGCCTCCGGCGAAGTGCACGCCCTCGCCGCAGTCACCGGGCACCTGTCCTTCTGCGGCGCACTGGAAGTAAGGCGACTTGGGCGGGACACCCCCGCCAAGGTCGTTGTGCACCACGGCGTTGCCGGAGATAGTGATGCCGGACAGGGCGCCGCTCAGCCCCGCTGCCAGGATTCCCTCACCCGCGGCGTTCGTCACCGTGAACCCGCTGAACGTGATGTCAGAGCTCACCATGACCACGGCGGCGTAGATCGTCTGCGTTCCGATGCTGGGCAGCGTGACCTTGAATGCCGGGGTGACGCCTGTCTCGTCGATGGTCGCCCGCTGGCCCAGCAGGGACAGTGGCTTGGTGAGCACCACCTGCTCGTGATACGTGCCGGGGCAGACGACGACCGTGCCACCGGGACTGGCCGCGCTGACCGCGGACTGGATGGTCCGGAACGCGGCGGAGCGGCAGGACCGGTCGCTGCTGTGCGGACTGGCATACCGGGAGACGTACAGGGCATGGCCGCCGGGCCATCCCGTGGCGGCCGACGCAGCCCCCGCCTGCGCCAGCACCGCGCTGACCACCAGCAGCGGCGCCAGCAGCGCGACCGCCAGCCGGACGAGCCGGATTGATTTCATGCTTCCTCCCCCTGGATAATCTGCGCTGATTACCCGGCCAGAGGCAGGACAAGATCGGGTCAGCTCGCTGGCTACCAGGCCCGCGGAGCGCGGACCATCCGGCCGTCGGCACGTTGACCAGAAGAAATGGCACACAGCAGCGAACCTCAGCCCGGATCGGTGCGCCGCCTCTGCCCGCTATCGCGTTATGGGTACCCCCTGACTAACAGCACGGCGGCGGGACCGTCTATACGCACATTGCGCATGGACCGCCCGGGGCTGCGGGTCCCTTCACACGACCTCCACATGCCCCGCAGCCGGCCTTCACACGGCGTTGCTTGGCTGCCATGACGGGCGCGGCCCGAGTCCGCGACGAGGGGTTGCGGCGCTGCCGGGGCCGGCTTGTGGGGAGGGCATCATGAGCAAGCCAGTGATTGGCCAGCTGCGCGAGCGGATTCGGGCCGCGGTCGTTACCGCGGAAGATCCGGGCTACGACGAGGCCCGCGCCGTGCACAACGCCATGTTCGACAAGCGCCCGGAGGCCGTGATCCGCGCCGAGCAGGTGGCCGACGTGATCGCCGGAGTCAACGTCGCGCGCGACGCCGGCCTGGAGCTGGCGATACGCGGCGGCGGGCACAGCGCGCCGGGGTTCGGCACCACCGATGGCGGACTGGTGATCGACCTGTCCCCGATGCGCGGGGTCTACGTCGATCCCGGCGCTCGCACCGCCCGGGTATGGGGCGGCGCCACCTGGGGCGATTTCAACTACGCCGCACACGCGTACGGGCTGGCGACGACGGGCGGCATCATCTCGACCACCGGCGTGGCAGGCCTCACGCTCGGCGGCGGGATCGGCTACCTGGCCCGGCGGTACGGCCTGTCGATCGACAGCCTGCGCTCGGCCGAGGTGGTAACCGCCGACGGCCGCGTGCTTGAGGCGAGCGAGAAGGAAAACCCTGACCTGTTCTGGGCGCTGCGCGGCGGCGGCGGGAACTTCGGGGTGGTGACCTCCTTCGAGTTCGAGCTGCACCCGGTGGCGGACATCTATGCCGGGATCTTCCTCTACGAGCTCGACTACGCGACTGAGCTGCTGCGCTTCTTCCGCGACTTCATCGCGGACGCGCCGGAGGCCTATGGTGCCTTCCCGGCCTTCCAGATCGCCCCGCCGCTGGAGTTCATCCCGGCCGACCGGGTGGGGGACACGTTCTGCGCGGCGATCGTGTGCTGGTCTGGCCCGCTCGATGAGGGCGAGCAGGCCATGGCGCCGTTCCGGGATATCGCCCCGGTGACTGCCCAGATGGCCGCGCCGCTGCCGTACCCGGCGCTCAACGAGGCGTTCGACGCGCTGTACCCCAAGGGCATGCGGCACTACTGGAAGGCGAACTTCCTCACCAGCCTGCCGGACGCCGCCATCGAGCAGTACGTCAGGCACGGCGCCCGGGTTCCCGACGTGAGCGCCACCATGCACCTGTATCCGGTCAACGGCGCCTGCCATCGGGTCGGAGCCGACGAAACCGCGTTCGCCTACCGGGACGTCACGTTCGCCCAGATCATCGTGGCGGCGTGGCAGGACCCGGCACTGGACGCGGACCGCATCGGCTGGGTCCGCGGTTACCACCAGGCCGTCGCGCCCTACGCCGAGGCGGGCGGTTACGTCAACTTCATGTCACACGACGACAGCGCCCGGGTGCAGGACAACTACCGGGGGCACTACCGACGGCTGGCCGAGATCAAGCGGTACTACGACCCGGGCAACCTCTTCCACCTGAACCAGAACATCCCGCCGGAGGCATGAGATGGCTATGGACGGCAACGGCTGCGCAGCGGGCTGGCGCACCACCGGCTGGGCAAGACAACGCTGATCCTGCCAGCCGCTGGCGCCCTCAGCTGCCCAGGATCTTCGTCTTCTGGGCCTGGAACTCCTCGTCGGTAAGGATGCCCTGGGACTTCAGGTCAGCGAGCTCCTTGAGCTGAGTGACGGTGTCCTTCTGCGGGGCCGCCGCGGGCGGCGGAGGCGGCGGCGCCTGCTGCTGCTCGTAGGCCTGCTGCTGCGCGTATTGCGCGTCTTCTTGCTGGGCCCAGCGGTTGCCCTGGCGGCGTGAGACGCGGTTCGACACCGCCGTCGCGGTCCCGGCGATGACGGCGGTGCGGGCGACACCGCGGATGAGTCCTGGCATTGTCGTGTCCCCTCCTGTCTGGATCGTTCCTGGCCGGATCGGCCGGATCAGTGCTCGGTCGCTTCGGCCGGATCAGTGCTCGGTCGCTTCGACGGCTTCCGCGAGAATGTCCTGCGGGATGTAGCCCGCGGCCACCGGTTGCGCGCCGCCGCGGCGCAGTGCCTCGACGAAGGACTTCGCCCAGCGGTTCTCGAAGATCAAGATGGCGGCCGTGGAGCCGGGCGCGATCGCGGACCGGGCCTCTTCGAAGTCGGTCGCGTCGAGGAGCCCGGAAAAGGCGCCCTCGAAGACCTCAAGCCCGGGCCCGGCATCGTGCTCGATCTCCCGCAGCTCGACGGTTCGTATCGACCCGTCCGCGGCGCGGGAGATGAACTCCAGGTCGAGGATCCGGATCAGGCCGCGATCCACGAGATCGACGAGGAACGGCAGTCCCTGCCCGGTCATCTTGCCGCCGGGAAACTCGACGATCAGGTAACTGACCGGCCCCAGGCCCACGAGTTCGGCTGCCTCAGCCCTGGATGTCGTCATGTCCCATGCCCCCTTAGCAGTTATGCGGGAATTAGCGGGTCAGCGGGGGGTGGGCACGACCCCGAACACGGCCTTGTGCGAGAGCATGGAGACGACAGCGGTCGTGATCGTGCCCAGTATGGTGGCCGCGCGGGATGGCACATCCTCGCGCGGCTACGGCGGGCATGCCGCCACAGAGCCGGTCCCTGTACACCGAAATCCGCAATGGCTCACCCCCCGCTAGGTCCCACGATCGGCTGACTAGCGCCGCCCGCGCATCCCCCGTGAGAGGTGATGCACCTAGCGAACCATCAGCACGCGCCCGCCCGCCCCCCTGCCCTCGACCTTGTCCAGGTCGACGACGATCGCGACGCCGCGCCGCCGGAAGTCCATCTGCTGCTCGCGCGGATGCGAGTTCTCGAAGATCACGGCACGCGCCGCGGGCTCGTCCTCGACGCGGGCCCGGCCGTAGAACGCGTACGTGGTCCGGCTGGCCGGGTCATGGTAGAACAGCGTCACCTTGGGCCGTGCCACGATGTGCCGCGGCAGGCCGCCCCCCGGGTCGCGCGCCCACAGGGCGAGCGACGTGTCTGAGTACGCCTGGATCGTGCCGCGGAACGACAGGTGGATCTCGTCGATGTCGTCGCGGTACGCGATCAGCATGGGCGTCTGGTTGTCGAGCGCGCCGTTGACCGCGTCCATGATCTCGCCGGTGAGCCGCAGCGCTCCCGGCTGCACCGGCGCGGCGGGCAGGGTCTGCTGCTCGACCCGGGTGATCTTCCCGTCCGCGAACGCGAACACGAACTCGATCCCGCTGAACGGCGCCGTGGCCGGCAGTTCCGCGACCGTGGTAACCGTATCCCCGCTGGCGGCCGGTTCCGACCAGTGCGCGCCGCCCGCGAGCAGCCCGGCCGTCCGGGGCTCCCGCAGCAGGGCGAGCGCCGCCTCGACCCCTGCCGCCCGTCCGAAGTTGGTCTCGACGACCACGTCGTCGGCCAGGTGCCCGGCGACATCGTCGTCATCTCCCTTGACGAGTGCGTTCTTGTACGCCTCGATCGCTGCAATCGTGTCACTCATACCTCCCAGGATCGCAGCCGCTGCGCTCACAGTGAACGCCGATTTCACTTCCCGGCCCGCGTCCCTACAGTGAAACCCATGGCCGAGGTCCATCAGCTGAGCAGGCACCCGGAGCCGCTGTGGCGGGAGGTGCTCGGCAGCCGCCTGCGGGCACTGCGGGCCGAGCGCGGCCAGACGCTGGCCGAGACGGCGGAGCGGGCCGGGATCTCTCCGCAGTACCTGTCCGAGGTCGAGCGCGGGCGCAAGGAACCGTCAAGCGAGATGATCGCGGCCATGGCCGGCGCGCTCGGCACCACCCTCGCCGAGCTGACGACCCACGTGACCGAAGACCTGCGGCGCTCGCGCCCGGATGTCCGCGCCTTCCTGGCGGCATAGGCACAGGCACAGGCCAGCCCGGCGCCGGATCACGACCGGTCGGTGAGCACCTGGTCGATGAGCCCGTACTCCAGGGCCGCCTGCGCGGTGAAGATCCGGTCCCTGTCGGTGTCGGCGCGCAGCGTCTGCGGCGTCTGCCCGGTGTGCCTGGACAGGATCGACTCCATCTCGGCGCGCAGCCGCACCACCTCGTCGGCCTGCAGGATCAGGTCGGGGATCGCGCCCTGGCCACGGGCGGCAGGCTGGTGCAGCACCACCCGGGCGTGCGGCAGCATGGCCCGCCGCCCGGGCGCACCGGCGGCGAGCAGGACCGCCCCGGCGGCGATCGCCTGGCCGACGCAGGTCGTGTACACGGGTGCCTGGATGTACTGCATGGTGTCGTACACGGCGAGCATCGAGGTCATGTCGCCGCCCTCGCAGTTGACGTACAGGTTGATCTCCTGGTCGGGGCTGCGCGCCTCCAGGTAGATGAGCTGCGCGGTCAGCGTGTTCGCCACCCCCGGGTCGATCGCGGTGCCGAGGTAGACGATCCGCTCGCTGAGCAGGTGCGAGTAGACGTCCATGATCCGGTCGCCCCGCGGGTGCTCGGCGATGACGCTGGGAATCGTGTAGCTGCTCACGACGCGGCCCCCGCCCCCGCCCGCAGCCCGAACGGCCGCTTCCTCGACGGCATCACCTGGCCGAACGAGTCGGCGATCCCGTCGATGAACCCGTAGTCGCGGGCCTGCTCGGCGCTGTACCAGTGGTCGTGCCTGGAGTCCTCGAAGATCCGCTCGAGCGGCTGGCCGGTGTCTTCCGCGATGATGCCGAGCACGGTGTCGCGGGTGTGCCGCAGGTCGTTGGCCTGAAGCTCGACATCCACGGCGGAGCCGCCGATGCCGGCCGAGCCCTGGTGCATGAGGATCCGCGCATGCGGCAGCGCGAACCGCTTGCCCCTGGCGCCCGCCGACAGCAGGAACTGTCCCGCGCTGAACGCCATCCCGAGCGCCAGCGTCGCCACGTCGCAGGGCACGAGCCGCATCAGGTCGCGGATCGCCAGCATCGCCGGCACTGAACCGCCGGGGGAGTGGATCCACAGCGCCACGTCCGCGTCCGGATCCTCGTCGGCGAGGGATAGCAGCTGCGTCGCCAGCAGCGTGCCATTGTCGTCGTCGAGGACTCCGTCAAGTACGAGAATGCGTCGCTGCAGCAGAGAAAGCCGGGATCGTTCGGTGAAGACCGGGGTTTTTTCGTCCTGTGCCATGGCACCAGCGTGCGCGATGAACGGGCGGTCCCCCCCGCCGTGCTGCTGTGGGCGGATCTGCCCTCAGCAGCGAATCACCGGTGCGGGTGCTCGATCACCGCGTCCGGGCCTGGATAGACCAGCCCCGTGTGACCGTCGTCGAACCGGACCAGGTACGGTGGCTCCCCCTTGTCACCGTGCACCTCGACGATCTCGCCGTACCTGTCCGCGTGCCCGACGACGTTGCCGTGAATGCAGATCTTGTCGCCGACAGTCGCTTCCATGCCGTGCCTTCCTCCCCGCGCAGGTGTGCTGCCTAGCCCAAGCGTCGCATGCCCGCACTGGCCGTGACCAGCGGCCAAACCGGTACATTGGCCGCGCTGCCGGCCGGCGGGCTTTTTTTATTTATCCCGAACGAGCCGTGCCGTCTGCCGCCCCGCCCGCTAGGACCGCAGCAGGGCGACGGCCATGAACCGCCCGCACGGCCGGGCGGCACGGTCGGAGAAGAAGTCGGTCGTCGACGTGCGGGTGTCCACGCCCATCGGATAGACGTTCCCGTCGGGCACGCCCGCGTCCCTGAGCTGGATGCGCAGCGCCGCGAGCACGTCGAACGTGCAGTGCCCGGGCCGGGTGGGCCGCAGCAGGGCCGCCCGGGCGGCCTCGCCGCCGAACGCTTGCGTGACCTCCGCCGCCTCGGCGGCCCCGATCTCGTAGCTGTCCGCGCTGATCGCGGGCCCGATGCCCACGAGCAGGTCTTCCCGGCGGCAGCCGAGCTCCGCGTCCATCGTCTCGATCGTCCGCGGCAGCACGCCGAGCACGGTGCCGCGCCGTCCGCAGTGCGCCACGCCCACCGCCCGCCGCGCCGGGTCGAACAGCACTACCGGGGCGCAGTCGGCCACGATCGTCGCCAGCGCCACCCCGGGCAGGCTGGTCACCATCGCGTCGGTCCGCGGCAGCGCGGCCCGCGCGTCGTCCGCCCCGTCGTGGCCGCGCCCGGCGAGCGCCCCGTCGATCACCGCCACCCGGGCGCCGTGCTGCTGGTCCGCGACGGTGAGCCGGTGCACGCCGAGCCAGGCGCACAGCCGGCGCCGGTTCTCCAGGACGGCCTCGTGGTCGTCCCCGACGTGGTCCCCCAGGTTGAGGCTTTCGTAGGGGCCGGTGCTCACCCCGCCGTGCCGGGTGCTCACCACCGCGGTCACCCGGGCACCGTCAAAGGGAAAGGGCCGCAGCATCAGCGGAGGCGGCCGACCCCGCCGAGCAGCCAGGTCCGGGCCGCCGCCGCCGCCGGCTCGCTGTTGCGCCAGTCGGCCAGCGGGACCAGTCCGGGCTCGACAATCTCGAACCCGCTGAACAGCTCGAGGATCTCTGCCTCGGTGCGGAACGCTCCGCCGGGGGAGTTCGACCTGCCGTACACCTGCCTGACCTCGCCGGCCGTTTCGCTGCCGCCGGGCACCTGGCTGGGAACGCCGTGTGACAGGGCCAGGTAGCTGCCCGGCGTCATCATGTCGCGGAATGCCGTCACGATCGGCGTGGCGTCCGTGGCGAAATGCAGCACGGAGAAGAACAGCACGGCGACCGGCTCGGCGAAGTCGATGAGCCCCCGCACGGCCGGGTCGGCAAGGATCTGCGCGGGCTGTTCCATCGCCGCCTGGACGACCGCGACGTTGCCGGTGTCCTCGAGCAGTGCCCGCGCGTGCGTGCACACCACGGGATCGTGGTCGACGCAGATCACCCGGGCGCCTGATGCCGCCGCCTGAGCGACCTCATTCACGTTGCCCCTGGTCGGGAGGCCAGTCCCGATGTCGATGAACTGCCGTATGCCTTCGGCTGCGAGAAATTCGACGACCCGGCCAAGAAAGGCCCGGTTCTCGACCGCGACCTGACGGATTTCCGGGGCGCTCGACAGGACTTTTTCCGCGGCTTCCCGGTCGACGGCGAAATTGTCCTTGCCCCCGAGGTAGTAGTCATACATCCGCGCCGTGCTTGGCGTTTTGGGGTCGAAAGCCTGCTCGCTCCAGGGTCTCACCACGACCGCAGTATGCCACGATGGTGCCGTGAGCGTTCGGGGGGAGAGCCTCACGGTCAACGCGGCCGGCCTGGTGCAGGGCATCGCCCTTGTCACGTTCCCGGCGGCGAGCGCGATCTTCACCGCCGGCTCCGGTTATGACCTGTCGAGCAGCCAGTACGGGGCGATGTTCGTGCCGCAGGTCGTCACCGCGATCGCCGCCTCGCTGCTCGGCTCGGGGGTGCTGTGGCCGGGCTTCGCCAGGCGCGTCAGCGAGAAGCGCGTTTACCTGTCCGGCCTGCTGGCCGACTTCGCCGCCATGGTGCTGCTGATAGTGAGCTGGTCCGTCGCGCACCAGCACGCCGCCGCCTACGCGCTGCTGCTTGCCGCGACCGCCTGTCTCGGCGCCGGCTTCGGCCTCGCCGTCCCGTCGCTGAACACACTCACCGCGGCCTTCCACCCGGCCGCGCGGGACAGGGCCGTCCTAGTCCTGAACGCGCTGCTCGGACTGGGCACGGCGCTCGCGCCGGCGTTCGTCGCGGCGTTCACCGGCATCGGGTTCTGGGTGGGCCTGCCGGTACTGGCCGCCGTCATGCTCGCGGTGCTCATCGCCGTCAGCCTGCGCCTGCCGCTGACCCCCGGGTCATCCGGCGAGCAGCCGGGCGAGAGTAGCCGCATCCCGGCGGGCTTCTGGGTCTTCGGTGCGTTCGCCCTGCTCTACGGGATCTGCGAGACGCTGAACGGCAACTGGTCGCAGCTGGACATCACCTCGCTCGGCAGCAGCCCGGCGACCGCGTCGCTGGCCCTCACCGGGTTCTGGGCGCTGGTCACCATCGGCCGCGTGCTGCTGGCCGCGGTCCAGCGCTGGCTGCCCAGCCGGACCGCCTACCACGGCCTCCCGTTCCTGCTCGCCGCCGCGTTCGTGCTGATCGCGGCGCTGCCAAAGCACGCGCCTGGCGCGGCCGTCGCCGCGTTCTGCCTCGCCGGGCTCGGCTGCTCGGCGCTGCTGCCGCTCACGATCAGCTTCGGGCAGGAGAAGCTGGCCGGCAGCCAGACCGCGGTGGCCGGCGCGGTCATCGGCTGCTACCAGGCCGGCTACGGCATCGCCGCGTTCGGCGTCGGCCCGCTGACCGGCGCGGGGGTGCGGGTTCCGGCGATCTTCGCGGCGGGTGCCGTCATCGCCGCCGGGATGGGCGGCCTCTCCGTGCTGGTCGCGCACGGCCGTCCCTCGCCGGCGACACTCCATCCCAGGCCCGCGCGCCCGCGCCCGCGCCCGGTCGCCGTGCGCGACTAGCCGCGCGGGTCGTGCCAGGTTTCGCCGTCGGCCAGCAGCGAGGCCGAGTCCGGGCCCCAGCTGCCGCGGGCGTAGCCGACAACGGGCCCGACGTCGCCGAGCACGGGATCGACGACCCGCCAGCAGGCTTCCACCGTGTCCTGCTGGGCGAACAGCCACCGCTCGCCGCCCAGAGCGGCGCCGATGAGCCGGTCGTACGGCCGCATGTCGGCGCCGGGATGCTCGGCGAACGTGAGCTCCTGGACCTCCGGCTCCCAGCCCGCGCCGGGTTTCTTGCCGACGAGAGTGAAGACCGCGTGATTCTCCGGGTAGATGCGGAACCGCAGGCCGTTGCCCGCCGCGTGGTCGCCGAGCTCGAACGCGTCGTGCGGCGGCTGCCTGAACCTTATGCTCACCTCGGTCGCGGTCACCGGCAGGCACTTGCCCGCCCGGATCAGGATCGGCACCCCGGCCCACCGCCACGAGTCGGCGGCCAGCCGGACCGCCACGTACGTCTCGGTCGTGGAACCGGGAGCGACCCCGGCGACCGACAGGTACCCGTCGTACTGCCCCTTTACCACGTCAGACGGGCCAAGCGGACGCAGTGCACCGATCAGCTGGGACTTGGCGGTTATCCAGGAGTCCAGCCCGGTGCCGTCCGGCGGGTCGGCCAGCACGGTCGCGAGCACCTGGAGCATGTGGTTCTGCACCACGTCCTTGATCGCCCCGGTCCTGTCGTAGAAGGCGCCCCGGTCGGCGACGTCGAACGCCTCCGCCATCGTGATCTGGATGGACTGCACGTGGTTGCGGTTCAGCAGCGGCTCGATGACAGAGTTGGCGAAGCGGGCGAACATGAGGCTCTCCACCGGGTCCAGGCCCAGCCAGTGGTCCACCCGGTAGATGGCTTCCTCGGGGAAGTACTGGTGCATCGTGGCGTTCAGTGCCTGCGCGCTCGTCAGGTCGTTGCCGAACGGCTTCTCCACCATCACCCGGGAGCCCGCGGCGCGCCCCGCACCCGAGATGCCCTCCGCGATCCGCCCGAACAGCGGCGGCGGCACCTCCAGGTAGTACAAGACCCGCTGCGCGGAACCCAGCTCGGCGGACATCGCCGCGTACGTCGCCGGATCGCCCAGGTCACCGTCGACGTAGCGCAGCAGGTCCAGCATCTTGACCGCGGCCGGGCTGGCCGGGTCCATGTTGTTCAGCGTGAGCGAGGCGGTCGCGTAATCGCGGAACTGCGGCAGCCCCCACCCGCTCTTGGCGACCCCGATGACGGGCACGCCGAGCACGCCGCGCTCGACCAGCCCCACCAGCGCGGGGAACGTCTCCAGCTTCGCCAGGTCACCGGTAGCGCCGAAGATGACAAGCGCGTCGACGTGGTCAGCACCCATATCAGCTCATCCTGCCAGATGTACCGATATCGCCTGCCGCCGCCTGCCCGCGGTAAGTCGACGCCCCTGGTGATGAGAACCTGGCCGGCGAGTGCCGCCACGCACAGCGTCGCTATCACGATGCCCGCCGCCGCCGCGGCGCCCTGGCCGCCAAGGCCGGCCAGCGGCGCGAGCAGGGCGCCGAGCAGGAACGGCAGCGCGCCGAGCCA
>JASHXJ010000278.1 GCA_030043595.1 Trebonia sp. | reverse complement strand
AAGCCCCGGCCGGGAGAACCACCTCCGGCCGGGGCTTCACTGTATGCGCGTGCTTCGGTTACGACTCGTCGGGGACGAGCGTGGGCGTAGCCCTGGTCAGGGTTTGCTTGCGGAAGTACGCCGGCTTGGCGATGCGAATCCAGATCGCCAGGACGAGGCCCGCGAGCGCCGCGAAGAAGGCGATCAGGAAGGCGCCGCCGATGTACCAGTGCGGCCAGAACGGCATCAGCCAGGACGTGTAGCTGTTCTCGGTCGCCACGTCCCAGTCCGCCCACAGGCTCCAGCCGCCCGCGACATACATGATCAGGCCGCCGAGCACGGGCAGGATGCCCTGCATCCAGAGGTTGCGCGCGCTGGAGGTCAGCGTCTTGCGGTAATACCAGGCGCAGGCGAACCCGGTGAGGCCGTAGTAGAAGGCGATGTAGAGGCCGATCGCGGTCACGGCGTCGTAGATCATGTTGCCGCCGGACAGGTAGTT
Organism: Trebonia sp.; assembly: GCA_030043595.1. Classification (GTDB taxonomy): domain Bacteria; phylum Actinomycetota; class Actinomycetes; order Streptosporangiales; family Streptosporangiaceae; genus Trebonia. Next base: position 4,334 of record JASHXJ010000278.1, on the reverse strand, counting down.
GAACGGGATGTACAGCGCGATCGAGATGGCGGCCATCACGATCGTCGACACCGTGGGGGTGAGGTAGCGGGGGTGCATCCGGGAGAAGATCTTCGGGAGCGCCCCGTAGACCGCCATCGAGAGCGTGGTGCGCGCGGTCGGCAGGATCGTCGTCTGCGTCGAGGCGGCCGCGGAGCTGAGCACCATCAGGATCAGCAGCCGGGCGAGGAAGAGCCCGAAGCCGGAGGCACCGAACACCGAGGTGCCGAGTATCGACAGGACATCGCCCGAGTTGTTGGAGTTGCCAAGGCCAATCCCCGACGTCCCGACACCGGCGAACGACTGGGCGGCGAAGATCGTGATCACGTAGGTGACCAGCAGGATGAACGTCGAGATGATGGCCGCGCGCCCAGGCGTGCGCTCCTTGTCGGCGGTCTCCTCGTTGACGGAGACCGCGGTGTCCCAGCCCCAGTAGATGAAGAGCATCAGGATCAGGCCGCTGACGAAGGCCGAGAAGCCGCTCTGGAAGGGGTTGAACCACGTCAGCGTCGGGTGGATCGAGGTGCTCGGATGATTTCCGCTCCCCACGCGGACGAGCGCCACCACGGAGAGCAGCAGCAGCATGACAACCTCGATGCTCAGCAGTATTCGCTGGAACCACGCGGACACCTCAATGCCCCGGTAGCAGATGTAGGACATCGCGATGATCCACAGCACGCCGACCAGCAGCACCCAGCCGTTCGTCGGGTCGGAGCCGATGCCATGGGCGCCGACGAGCTGGAACACGTACTGCCCGGCGACCTGCGCCAGGCTCGCCATGACCAGCACGTCGGCGGCGACGATCCCCCAGCCGCCCGCCCAGCCGGTCCGCGGGCCGAAGGCGCGGGTCGCCCAGGTGAACGTCGTGCCGCAATCCGGATCGGCCTTGTTCAGCTCGCTGTACCCGATCGAGGTCAGCAGCATCGGGACGAACGCGAGCAGCGCGATGACGGGGGAGGCAAGCCCGACGGCCGCGACGATGAGCCCCAGCGTGGCGGCCAGGCTGTAGGCCGGGGCGGTCGAGGCAACGCCCATGACGATGCTCGAGACCAGCCCGAGCGCGCCGGACTTCAGGCCCTTCTCCACTTGCTCTTCTGCGATGATCGGCGGCGTGCCTTCGGCAGTTGACATGCGTCACACCCCTCTCTGCGGTTCCGTCCCACGGTTTTAGCACAAAAATTAGCAAAAAACGAGTAATTCAGTTGTTTCAAGGTGGTAAAGCTTCGGGAAGCAGCAGTCCACGGCGGCTCGCACAGCATCTCCGGGCGGCTGCCCCGCCGGCCCCCGCGCCCGGTACCGGCCGGGATCCCGGCGCATCCGGCAATCCAACTTTCAGTGTGTGTACCCGCGCGGCACCCGAACTAGCGGCCGGGCGCTCCGCCGCGGCCGCGCACCAGACGCTGCCGCCCGGAAACTGAGCGTGGCGGCACGGACAGCGTTGCGACTGCGCGGAGTATTTCCTATTATTTTGATCGGCTGTAATCGTTATTATGCGTTTCAATATGGCGACAATTCATCGTTTACCGGATATACATCTGAAATCACTTGCGCTGTATCGGTGAGCTTGTTCCTTCACCTGATTTTAATCATTTGGCCAGGTCACAGTCACCAAGAGATCAGCTTCCCGCCACTATCCGTTCCCTTGTCGCAAGGCGACATCCCAGGCAAAGTCGTCATCGGCATGTCCGCCGGCCTGTGCACCGGGACCGCACAGTACCCCGTGACGGGCGCCACAATGGAGGCAGGGGAATGCGAAAACTTACCAAACTGCTTGCTAGCGCCGCGACGATTACCGCCGCTGCTGCCCTGGTCGCGAGCACGGCCACCACCGCAATGGCCGACCCGCCCAAGGGCGTCACCCCCCAGGCCTACGACATCGTGGGCGTCGGGTCGAACACTACCCAGTTCGTGCTCGACCAGATCTCGGTCAACTATGACGCGACGATCTCGGCGGCGAAGCACAAGGGCGGGTACCCGTGGATGTTCAGCTGGGACGCCGTGCCGCCAGGCTCGACCTCCAGCGCGGCTACCAAGATCACGCCGAAGGCCGGCTGCCCGGTGACTACCCGCCCGAACGGTTCCAGCGCCGGCGTCACGGCGCTTGACGCGAACGAACTCGACGGCAAGACCGGGCACTACTGCATCGACTTCAGCCGGTCGTCCGGCGGCCGGTCGTCTACCGCACCAAAGCTGGGCCCGGGCGGTGTCGCGTACGTGGCCTTCGCCAAGGACGCGGTCACCTGGGCGACTCGGTCGGCCAAGTTCGGCGGGTCCGACGCGCCGGCGAGCCTGACCCTGGCACAGCTGGAAGGCATCTTCAAGTGCACCACCACTAACTGGTCTGCGGTCGGCGGCAAGGCCGGCGCGATCAAGGTGTACCTGCCCCAGGCCGGTTCCGGAACGCTCTCGTTCTGGGAGAAGGTCATGGGCATCACCACCCCCGGCGCGTGCGTGAGCCAGGCGCCTGAGGAGAACGAGGGCACGTACGCGGGCTTTAACAGCGCCAACGCGATCTTCATCTTCTCCGTCGGCAGCTACATCGCGCAGGTGTACCACTCGCCCGCCATCGGACACAAGCCGGCCAAGGGCCAGAACGAGTTCGGCACCAACAACACCGGTTTCCTCACCATCAACAAGATCGCCGGCGTCGCGCCGACGACCTCGGCCAAGGTTCCGGTGATCAACCCGAACTTCCCGTCCGCGTTCTATCGCACGCTGTACAACGTCGTGCGGTACGCCACCAACACCCCGGACCACATCCCGGCGTACCTCGAGGGCCTGTTCGCCTCCGCAACCGCCGCGAAGAAGGGCTTCCTTTGCAGCAGCCCCATCGCGAAGGCGGCCATCGTGGACTACGGGTTCGTCAACACGCCACTGTGCGGGACTGTCTCCTAGGTTCCCCATCCTGAGCCTGCGTGGCTCAGTAGTTCCAAGCGGGCCCCCTGCCGTTACGGCTGGGGGCCCGCGCTTATGCGTGCCGCGACCCGAACGATAAGCGAGCGGGCCGACCGCTCTGCCGGAAGATCAAGCACCGGCCGCAGTGCCCAGAACACGGTTTGTCATACTTCAGAATATCTGATCGGTTAAATAGGGAAATTCACCTTCCGTTCATTCTGACTTTTCCTACCGTATAGCTGGATATCGGACTCTTATCCCGTTTGCCGGGAGCATCCGGGCCGGTCAGCCGACCAGGAGGGGAACGGGACGGGTCGCCATGCACGAGGCATCCCACCGCCAGCGGCCTCGCGTCCGTACCGCCATCCCGCCCTGGGCCTGGGCAGGACCGTCCTCGCGCCCGGCAGTGCGGGTCCGGGCACAGCCGTTCCCGGCCCAGGGACTGATCTTTCCGGAGGAGTGCACATGCACAGGCTGAGACAGCTCACAGCGGGCGTCGCGGTCGCCGCGGCGGCGGCTCTCGCCGCGTCCGCCGCGACCGTGGCCCCGGCGTTCGCCGACCCGGTCAACGGCAGCGGCAAGCCGGTCGTCCCGGCGGTCTACGACATCGTCGGCGTCGGCGCCAACACGGACGAGGGGCTGATCGATCAGGCCTCGATCGAGTACAACGCCACGGTCAAGGGCCACAGCGCGAGCCACCCGTACTTCTACAGCTGGGACGCCACTGTGCCGGGCTCGACCTCCACGGCGCCGACCACGATCGTGTCCAAGTCCGGGTGCGTGGCCGTCACCCGGCCGAACGGTTCCAGCGCCGGCCTCGAGGCGCTGGACGCGAACACCCTCGACGGCACGACCGGCCACTACTGCATCGACTATGCCCGCTCGTCAAGCGGGCGCTCCTCCACCGCCCCGAAGCTGGGTCCGGGCGGCGTCGCTTACGTGGCGCTGGCCGGGGACGCCGTCACCTACGCCACCCGGGACAAGGGCGCCACCAAGACCGTGCCGGACACCTACGCGCCCAAGAGCCTGACCACCGCGCAGCTGCGGGACATCTTCCTGTGCACCTACACCAACTGGAAGCAGGTCGGCGGTCCCAATGAGCCGATCAAGGCCTACCTGCCGCAGACCGGTTCGGGGACCCTCTCCTTCTGGCTCAAGACGCTCGGCATCACCGCGGCGGGCAGTTGCGTGAACGAGTCCCTCGAAGAGAACCAGGGCCTGTCTGCGCAGTTCAACAGCCCGAACGCGATCTTCATCTACTCGGTCGCCGACTGGATCGCCCAGAAGTACCACTCCGCCGCCCCCGGCAAGAAGCCGACCAAGGGCCAGAACGAGTTCGGCTCCAACCAGACCGGCTACCTCGGCCTGAACAAGATCAACGGCGTCTCCCCGATCACCACCGCCAAGGTGCCGACGATCAA
>JASHXJ010000277.1 GCA_030043595.1 Trebonia sp. | reverse complement strand
GGCGGGCCTGGCGCCGGCCTGGGCGGCGGCGCGGGCGGACCCGGTCAGCTCGGTCCGGCCGCCGGTGCTCGCGGTCCGCCGCGCGCGCCAGCCCGGCGGTATCACCGGGCTGGCGCTGCTCAACGCGACCCGTACCCCCGGGCGCACCGCGATCGGGGTAGTCAGCCTGGCCGTGGGCGTAGCCGCACTGACGCTGCTGACCGCGGTCAGCTACGCCTTCCGCGGGGTGATCGTCGGGTCGCTGCTCGGCGACGCTGTCGCGGTCCAGGTCCGGGGCGTCGACTACATCGCGGCCGGGGCGACGGCCGCCCTCGGCGTACTGGCCGTCGCCGACGTGGTGTTCCTGAACATCACCGAGCGGGCGGCCGAGCTGGCCACCATCCGCGCCTTCGGCTGGCGGGAGTCCGCGCTGGCCCGGCTGGTGATCACCGAGGGCGCGATCATCGGCGTCACCGGCTCGCTAGCCGGCGCCGGGATCGGGCTCGGGGCCGCGGCCTGGTTCGCCGGGCAACTGCCCGCACGGCTGCTGGCCGTCGCGGCCGCCGCCATGGCGGCCGGGATTCTCATCACCGCTGCGGCCGCGCTGCTGCCCGCCGCGCTGCTGCGCCGCCTGCCCACCGCTCACCTGCTCGCCGAGGAGTAACCCGCAATGACCGCCCCTGACCCCGGCACCAGCGCGCTCGAGCTGCGCGCGGTGACCAAGCGCTACGGCACCGGCCAGGGTGGGCAGGTCACCGCCGCCGACGATGTCACGTTCACGATCGAGGCCGGGGCGTTCGTCGCGCTGACCGGCGCCTCAGGCTCGGGCAAGTCGACGCTGCTGCACATGATCGGCGCGCTCGAGCGGCCTGACTCCGGCGTGATCATAAGCGGCGGCACCGAGGTCACCGCGCTGCGCGGCGCCGCCCAGGCCGACTACCGGCGCACCGTCGGCTTCGTCTTCCAGCGCTACAACCTGCTGCCCGCACTGACCGCCCTGGACAACATCCTCGCCCCGGTTCTGCCGTACCGCACCAGCTGGGACAAGCGCCAGCGGGCCACGCAACTGCTGGCAGCCGTCGGCCTGGCCGGCCGCGAGCACTCCCTGCCCGCACGAATGTCCGGTGGCGAACAGCAGCGCATCGCCATCGCCCGCGCCCTGATCAACACTCCCGCGCTGCTGCTCGCCGACGAGCCCACCGGCAACCTCGACTCCGCCACCGCCACCGACATCCTCGACCTGCTCGCACGGCTGCGCGCCGAACACCAGATGACAATCGTGCTCGCCTCGCACGACCCGCAGATCGCCGCCAGAGCCGAACGGCTGATCCGGCTCCGCGACGGCGCGGTCATCGACGACATCCAGCTCACTAAGGACCGCCCGGTACAGGACATCATCCGGCACATCAGCCAGCTAGGCTAACCACCCATCGGCTGCGCCGGCGCGCTGGCGAGTAACGGCTGGCCAGGTCACAATTGACCCCAGCGCCACTCCTGGCAAAGCTGGTCCCGCGGCACCGAAACGGAGGCTGTCATGCGGCGGAGCATTGACCGTATCCACACCACTCACGTCGGTAGCCTGGCCCGGCCAACGGCGCTACTGGACCTGATGCGGGCCTCCGCCGCCGGCGAACTCGTCGACCAGGCGAAACTGGACGACGCGCAGCGCGAGGCCGTCGCCGACGTGGTCGCGAAGCAGCGCGCGGCCGGGCTTGACGTGATCAGCGACGGCGAGCAGGGCAAGGCGGGATTCTTCTCCTACATCGGGCAGCGGCTGGGCGGGTTCACGCCGGGCGCGGGTCGCACCACCCAGGACAAGTTCCGCGCGGAGATCGAGGCGTTCCCCGAGTACTACGAGGCGTACTTCAAGCGGGCGATGACCGGCGGGATGGCGATCCCCATGGCCACGCTGGTCTGCACCGGCCCTGTCACCTACATCGGGCACGAGCAGATCGCCCGGGACCTGGCCGCGCTGCGCGCGGCGGTCGGCGATGCCGATCCTGACGAGGTGTTCGTCTGCGCCGTGGCACCGAGCGGGGTCGGCGACAACGAGTACTACCGGGACGAAGACGAATACCTGACCGCGGTCGCTGAGGCGCTCCACGTCGAGTACCAGGCGATCATCGACGCCGGGTTCACCCTGCAGATCGACGAGCCCTTCCTTACCGAGGAGTTCAGCTACCTCCCCGCCTCGCACGCGGAAAAGCTGGAAACCGTTGAGCTCTACGTGGACGCGATCAACCACAGCCTGGAGGGCATCCCGCGCGACCGGGTCCGGCTGCACACCTGCTACGGCATCAACGAGGGCCCGCGCCTGCACGACGCGCCGCTCGCCGACATCATCGGCACGCTGCTGTCGATCGACGCCGGCGCCTTCTCCTTCGAGGCGGCCAACCCGCGGCACGAGCACAGCTACCACGTCTTCGAGACCGTCAAGCTCCCGCCGGACACCGTGCTGCTGCCCGGCGTGATCAGCCACGCGACGAGCATCGTCGAGCACCCGGACACGATCGCCGACCGCATCGTCCGGTTCGCCGAGGTCGTCGGCAGGGAGAACGTCGTGGCGAGCGCTGACTGCGGCTTCTCCTCCCAGGCCACCTACATCCCCGAGATTCACCCGAAGATCGTCTGGGCCAAGTTCGAGGCACTGGCCGAGGGCGCCCGCCGGGCGACCGCCCGGCTCTGGTGACCGATAACAGCAAGAAAACTCAGGCCGGCCCCAGGGCCGGGCGCAGCACGGGCATCCCGGAAGCCGCCCCTTCCCCGATGATCCGCAGCAAGGCGCCGGTGTCGAGGTGCTGCTCGACGGCATCCGCCAGCACATCGAACTGCGCCTGCCGCGCCGCCTCGAACGAGGTGCCCGGCACCGGAACCCATCCCCGCCCCGCGCGGGCAGCGGCCTGCGCCAGGTACGCCTGCCGGAACGCGTCGTTCTCGAAGACGCCGTGCCACAGCGTGCCGTCCACCGCGCCGACCCGGCACCCGTCGAGGAACGAGCCGCCGCCCGGCGAGCTCGTGAACCATGGCTCCCCGCCGTGCACGGAAACCGCACCGTGGTGGATCTCGTACCCGGCCACGGGCAGCTGACCCGCATAGCCCGACGGCCGCCCGAGCACCTTGTCCGCGGCGAACCGCGTCGTCACCGGCAGCAGGCCCAGCCCGCAGACGTTAGCAGACGTGCTCTCGACCCCGTCATCGATAACCGAGCCGAGGATCTGGTAGCCGCCGCAGATACCCAGCACTGACCGGCCGCTGGCCGCTCGCCGCGCCAGCGCCGCATCCAGCCCGCGCTCGCGCAGCCAGCCGAGATCCGCGACCGTCGCCCGCGTGCCGGGGACCACCACCAGGTCTGCCTCGGCAACGTCGGCCGCAGAGGCAGAGAACCGCACCGCGACACCAGGCTCGAGCGCGAGCGCGTCGACGTCGGTGAAGTTGGAGATCCGCGGCAGCCGGATCACCGCCACCCGCAGCGTCTCGCCCACAGGGGCAGCCCCCAAGGGCGAGCCCGCCGACCGCTCAACTACGACGGCGTCCTCGGCATCGAGCCAGATCCCCGGCAGCCAGGGCACCACTCCGAGCACCGGTCTGCCGGTGAGCGCCTGCAGCTCACGCACCGCCGGCGCGAGCAGGCTGACGTCACCGCGGAACTTGTTGATGACGAAGCCAGCGATCAGCGCCTGATCGTCTGGAGAAAGCAGCGCCAGCGTGCCGTACAGCGCGGCGAACACCCCGCCCCGGTCGATGTCGCCGACCACCACCACCGGCAGCCCGCGTGCCTGCGCCAGCCCCATGTTCACGATGTCGTGCCGCCGCAGGTTGATCTCGGCCGGCGACCCGGCGCCCTCGCAGACCACGACGTCGAAGCGGGACCGCAGGTCGTCATATGCCTCCAGCACCACGCCGAACAACCTCGCCCGCCCCTCCCCGCTCCCCCAGTACCCCACGGCGCTAGCTTCACCAGCGGGCTGCCCGAGCACCACCAGATGGCTGCGCAGGTCGCTGCCGGGCTTGAGCAGCACGGGGTTCATGGCTGCCTCCGCGGGCACGCCGGCCGCCGCGGCCTGCATCGCCTGCGCCCGCCCGATCTCCGCGCCGTCGGCCGTGACCATGGAGTTGTTGGACATGTTCTGGGCCTTGAAGGGAGCCACCATGACGCCCTCACGGGCGAGCCAGCGGCAGATCCCCGCGGTCAGCACCGACTTGCCCGCGTCCGACGTGGTACCCGCGACAAGCAGTGACCCGCGCATGCCCTCAGTCTGCGGCAAGATTGCGCGTATGCGCATCGAACGCCGCCTGGCCGACCTCGGCCTCGAGCTCCCGCAGCCCATGCAAACACCGTCCGGCCTGGCGCTCCCGTTCCCGTGGGTCCGGCTGTGGAGCGACCGCGGCCCTGGCCGCGCCTTCGTCTCCGGCCACGGCCCCCTGCAGCCCGACGGCTCGCTCATCGCGACGCTCGGCAAGGTCGGCGCCGACGTCACCGAGGAGCAGGCCTACGAGGCGGCCCGGCTGACCTGCCTTGCTGTCATCGCCAGCCTCCAGCGCGCCCTCGGCGACCTGGACCGGGTCACGGGGTGGCTGCGGGTATTCGGCATGGTGAACACGGCTCCCGGGTTCACCAGGACACCCGCCGTCATCAACGGTTTCTCCGACCTCATCATCGACCTGTGGGGACCCGACGCCGGCTCGCACGCCCGCTCCGCGATCGGAGTAGCCGCCCTCCCGTTCAACATCCCCGTAGAAATCGAAGCCGAGGTAGCGGTGGATTAAGGACATTATCCCGAACGATCCCGGCTGTCTCCCTGCCCGCCACCGTCACTGCCGGGAAGCGGCGCCTCCACCGCCCGCATGACTTCCGCGAGTTTGTCGACCGACCGCTGCGTGTAAGGGTGGTTCTCGCCCAGTACCCGGCGCCGCCGCGCCAGGGCGTCCGTGAGCAGTTCGCGCGCTGCGTGGTAGTCCCCGAGCGTGTACAGAATGGCGGCGAGGTTGTGAGCTGACATGAGCGTGTACGGGTGGTCCTCGCCGAGCACCTGGCGCTGCCGGGCCAGCGTCTGCTCCGCCAGTTCGCGCGCCGCCCTGTGCTCCCCCAACTCATGCAGGTCGGCGACGAGGTTGTTCGCGGTGTTGAGGGTCTGTGGGTGGTCCCCGCCGCGCACCCGGCGCTGCCGCGCCAGCGTGTCCTCATCGAGCGCCCGCGCCGCCTGGTGGTCGCCACGGGAGAGCAGATACACACCAAGCCCCTGGGCCGACGTTAGTGTGTCAGGGTGGTCCTCGCCGAGCAGCCGGCGCCGCCGCGCCAGCGTCTCCTCGGCCAGCTCGCACGCCGCCTGGTAATCGCCCAGCTTGTACAGGACGCTAGCGAGGTTGGTGGCCGTGACGAATGTACGCGGGTGTTCGTCACCGTAGAGCCGGCGATGCCGGGAGTGAATATCCTCGCAGACTTGACGGGCTTCCGCGTAGCGCCCCATATCGCTCAGGGCAAGTGCCAGAGTGTTGGCGCTGGCCAGGGTGCGGCGGTCATCTGGTCCCAGGATCCGCCACTCGTTATACAAGTGGCCTGCCAGCTCGTGAGTACCGCGGGCATCACCGCGCACGAGCAGGTACCAGGCCGCGTTGGTAGCCATGTCCCGTATATCCGTACTGCCGGACGTCGCCGGATCGAGCGCAAGCAGGTGCGGCAGCACGCGCGCCCAGGCCGGCCAGCTTCCGGGCGTGTTGGGATCCCCTGGATAGTTGCCTTTCAGGACCCGGCCTGCCAGGTCACGCGCAGCCTCGGCCTGACCAGGTGGCTGACTGCCGCGCAGGATCGCCTGGGTGAGGCGGTGCATGACGAGCCCGTCGGGACCGATGCGGGCCAGCGCACTGCGGCCGAGCTGGCCAAGCATTCCCCGCCACGTCACCGGATCGGCCGCGGGTTCGCGGATGCGATCAGGCAGCTCTTCCGTCGCTTCGGTGAACCACTGAGCGGGAATCGGCTCCGGTGCGAGGAAGGCGCAGATCCCCGCGAGATCGGCCGCGGCCGGATCCTCGTCGCGTAGTCGCTCGAACGCGAGCTGGGTCACCGCCGCGAGCGAGCGCGGATACGACGACGGCCGCCCCTGGTCGAGGATTTCCGCCGCGCGGTCGGCCAGCAAGTCGGCGTACTCCGTGACGGGCATGCCCGTGTCCGCCAGGTAGCTCGCGGCCTGCGCGAGCGCCAGCGGCAGGTCGCCCACGGCCGCGGCGACCCGGTCCGCGTCCGCCTCCGGCATGCCGCGGACGCGCTTGCGCAGGATCGCTACCGACTCCGTGCGGTCCAGCACGTCGACGTCGACGGACTCCGCGATCTCATGCCAGCCGTGCGCGCGGGAAGTGATCAGCACGCGGCCGCCGCCATCAGGCAGCCATGCCGCGATGTCCTCGGGGCGTTCGGCGTTGTCGAAGACCAGCAACCAACCGCCACGTTCGCGCAAGTCCTCCAAGACAGCCTGCCTGACTACCGCCAGATCGGCGCCAGGAGAAGCGCAGCCCAGCTTCGCGGCCAGGGCCGCGAACTGCTCGGCGATCAGCGCCGGCTGCTCCGCGCTGATCCACCACACCACGTCATAGCTGTCCGCATGCTTGTGCGCATACTCGATCGCGAGCTGGGTCTTGCCGACGCCGCCCATGCCGTGCAGCGCCTGCACCACCGCCCGGTCGCCGGCGATCAGCGCGCCGCGAACCTCGCGCAGCAGTTCCTTCCGCCCGGTGAATCCCGGGTTCCGCGGCGGCACGTTGCCCCAGACACGGTGCCGGACGGCCGGGGCTGGCGCCGTGGCCTGGTGGATGTGGATGTCCCGGGCCGCGACGTAGGCATCCCCTTGTGGCGCTACCTCCTGCTGTACCTGCGGCTCGTCGGCGGACACCGGGTCACTCGGCGGGCCGGTTGATCGTCATGTCGCGGGCCGCGACGTAGGCGTCGCGGCCCGCCTTGATGTGCTGCGTCACCGTCGTCTGCGGTGCGTTGACAAGGATCGTCCGGCAATCCGCCAGCATCTCCGGGTCGGCCTCCAGCTGCCGCCGGATCGCCCGCCGCAGCGCACCCAGCACGTCCGCGTCGTCGGGGAATTCGACAAGCTCGGCCACCGGCTCCGGCAGCGGTTCGTCCTCCCGTCGGTGCCCGAACACCCGCTGCAGGAACCGCCGCCCCACCCCTACCGTCGCGTCGGCGGCGTCGTCCTGCACTTTCGCGAGCACCGCCCTGCCGTAGGCACTGACCGCGGCCGTAATGTACGGCGTCGCGTCGGCGACAAGGGTCGCCAGTTCTTCACCCGCCATCGCCCCAGTATCGCGGTTAGCTCCAGGTCTTGCCATCCCAGTGCAGGATCAGGGTCTTGACCGTTATCGCGGTGACCCATCCGGTGGAACCGACCGCCCAGCCGTTGCCCGGTGCGGAGAACGCGGCCGCGGAGAGCTCGTCGTCGCTGCCCGGGCTCGGGCTGGCGACACGGGTCCAGGTGCTTCCGGTCCACCGGGCGATCAGCGTGTGCAGGGCTGTCCGGCTGGCGATTTGCCCCACTGCCCACGCGGCGCCGCCCGGCGCGAACGCGGCGCCGTTGAGGCTGGCGCCCTTCGGGGTGCCGACGGCCGTCTTCTGCCAGGCCTTGCCTTCCGCGCCGGGACGGTTCCCCAGATCCGGGCCGGTCGCTGCCGCGCGGCCGGCGCGGGCTGGACGACGTAGATGTCCCGCGCGGCGACATACGCGTCGCGTTGCGCGCTGACGTCCTGCTCGACCTTGCGCGGACCGTGATCGTCCCCGGACATCGACCCCGACCCCCGGCTTCAGTGGACCAGCGTTACTTCTTCCTGGCGACGCCGCCCCAGAAGCTGTGGTACACCTCGTCGTGCTCGATGCGGCCACCCGCCGGAGGCCGCCATTCCCTGAGTGACACCAGTCCCGGCGGTATCATCTCCCAGTCGCCGAACCAGGTCTGGATCTGGTCCTCTTCCCGCCAGCGCCCGCTGCCGAGGTTCTGGGCGAGGAGTTTTTCGCCCTCGATCGTCTTGGCCCGCAGTTCGGGGAGCTCGGGGCCGGGCATGTGGAAGCTCGAGATCGCGAGGTAGCTGCCTGCCGGCATCGCGTCGCGGAGCCGGGCCGCGATCCAGGCCGGGTCCTCCGAATCCTCGATGTGGTGCAGGACCGCGAGCAGCAGCAGGCCGATGGGCTGGTCGAAGTCGAGCAGCCGCAGCACGGCGGGATCGGTGAGGATCTCGGCGGGACTGCGGATGTCGGCGTTGATGATGTCGACGGTCACGGCATCGGCGAGCAGCGCCTTGCTGTGCGTGTAGACGATCGGGTCGTTGTCGACATAGACGACATGCACACCGGGATCGATCTCGTGGGCGACTTCGCTCGTGTTGCCCGCGGTGGGCAGCCCCGAGCCGATGTCCAGGAACTGGGTGATGCCCGCCTCACGCACCAGGTAGCGCACCACGCGCTGCAGGAACTCCCGGTTGGCCTGGGCGGCGAGCGGCGCCTTGGGCGCGATTTCCATGGCCTTGTGCGCGAACTCCCGGTCGGCGCTGAAGTTGTCCTTCCCGCCGACGAAGTAGTCGTACACACGGGCGACGTTCGGGCGGGTGATGTCGATTTCCGCGAGTGCCTGCCCGATGTCTTTCGGCGTGCCTTCAGTCATTGAAGATCTCCATGCAACCGTTCGCCCTTCACCATCACGTAACACTAGCGCGCGCAGTGGGTAGTTCGTCCAGGTTATGCCTCGCTTGTGCGTGCACAATCCTGCCATACCCCGTGACCAGCGTGTCTATGGTGGTGGGTCACAGTCGGCATTGCCCCATTCGCCGGATTTGCCCGATATCCGGTAATAGTGTGAGCAGGGAGGCGGAAGCAACGATTCGTTCGGGATAACGGGTCTGGTTCCTTTCAGACCGCCGGACCCGGCAATCGATCGCACTCTCGCGCATTCGCGATGAGGCGGCGGATGGCCCGGGCGAGCGCGCGGTCCAGCTCCGGTTCGGTGGCCGGTCCCGGTGGGATGGCGCCCGGCGATTCCGGCGGGCTGTCCCCGTCAGCGGTCAGGTATTCCATCCAGTGCCCCCCGTGCGGTCAGACGGCCTGGACAACATACCCCGCGGCGCGCCGGGGCCGGCCGCGACACGCCGGACCCGGCGACGGTCAGCTATGCCGGCTGGGTCACGCGGCGTCAGACCCTGCCATCAGGCCCCAGCGGCGGCGGATGGCGCGGTCGGCCATGCCGAACACGTTGTCCACGCACAGCCCGATGACGAGGATCACGATCATGATCGCGACCACGCTCGCCATGTCAGCCTGGTCCTGGTCGGTGGACAGCAGCACGCCGAGGGACGGCTGGTTGGCGATGATCACCAGGAGCTCGCCGGCCATCAGGCTGCGCCAGGCGAACGCCCAGCCCTGCTTCAGCCCGGCGACGAACGCGGGCAGCGAGGCCGGCATGATCAGGTGCCGGTACAGCGAGAGCCTGCGCAGCCCCATGAGCGTCCCGGCCTTGAGCAGCAGGGGCGGGGTGTAGTCCACGCCGGTGATCAGCCCGTTCGCGATCGAGGGCGCCGCGCCGAGCACGATGACGAACAGGATCGCGGTGGTGTTGATCCCGAACAGGATGATCGCGAACGGGAACCAGGCGATCGACGGCATCGTCTGCAAGCCGGTGATCAGCGACCCGACCGCCGCCCGCAGCGGGCGGATACGGGAGACCGTCGCGCCCACCAGCGCGCCGATCAGCACCGCGAGGGCGAAGCCGATGACCGCGCGCTCGAGCGTGGTCGCGATCGCGTGCCACAGCAGGCTTGCCTGCGCCTGCTGCCACAGGTTGGACAGCGTCACGCCCGGACCGGGGAGCACGAACTTCTTCCAGCCGGTGAGATGGACGAGCTCCCAGGCGAGCAGGACGAGCGCGACGGCGGCGAGTTTCGGCCACAGTCCGGCCCAGGCGCTGGCCGCCAGCCGTCGGCGGTCGCGGGGGGCTGCTTCCTGTGTGTCGAGCGCGTCGAGCCCGGCCAGCGTGCTACTTGCCATGGCGGCTGACCTCCTCGCGCAGCCGGTCGGTGATCGTCCCGGCGAGCTCGGCGACCGCGGTGGCGTCGATCCGCCGCGGCCGCTGGATTGGCACCGGGTACTCGGCGATGACACGCCCGGGGCGGCTGCTCAGCAGGACCACGCGGTCGCCGAGGCGCACCGCCTCGCGGACGTTATGCGTGACGAACAGGACGGTGAGGTTCCGGCCGGCGCACACCCGGTCCAGCTCGTCGTGCAGCAGGTCCCTGGTCATCGCGTCCAGCGCGCCGAACGGCTCGTCCATCAGCAGCACGTCAGCCTCCTGGGCGAGCGCCCTGGCCAGCGCGACGCGCTGGCGCATGCCGCCGGATAGCTCGTGCGGCCGTTTGCCGCCGAACCCGCTCAGGTGCACGACATCGAGCAGCTCGGCCGCGCGGCTCTTGCGCTCGGCGCGACCGACGCCGCGGGCCCGCAGCGCGAGCTCGATGTTGGCGGCCGCCGACAGCCACGGGAACAGGGCGGGTTCCTGGAACATCAGGGCGACCCGCCCGCCGACCTTGATCTCGCCGCTCGTCGGCTGGTCCAGCCCGGCGACCAGCGACAGCAGCGTGGACTTGCCGCAGCCGGAGGCGCCGATGAGGCAGGTGAACTCGCCCGGCGCGGCGGCCAGCGACACCTGGTCAAGGGCGCGGACGGCGGTGCCGCCGCGCCCGTACACCTTGGAGACGCCGGACAGCGTAACCGCCGCCGGCGCCTCCGTCACGGCTGTCGTCATCGCTATGAGTTCACTTGCGGCTGCCCGTCCGCGGACAGCAGCGCGTTGAGCGGGGCGAGGTCGAAGATGCCGCTCAGGTTGACCGGCTTGAGCAGCCCGAGGCTCACGGCCTGCTGCGCGTCGGCGGTCAGCGAGGACGCGTCCGGGTCGAGCGTGAAGTCGATCTCCTTGAAGGACGCGGCCACGATGCTCGCCTTCAGCGGCTTGCCCGTGTAGGCGGCGAGCTCGGCGTTGGCGTCCGCCTGGGCCGCCGCCGGGCTGGTCTTGATGAAGTCGATCGCCTCGATCTCCGCCTTCAGCAGGTCGGCGACGACGGCCGGGTGCGCGGAAAGGAACGACTGCGTGACCATCAGCACGGTCGTGACGCCCGGCTCGGACAGCAGCACCTTGCCGCCGTCGTTCACCATCTCGATGTCGTAGGGCGCCGGCTCGGACGCCCCAGCGATCTGCCCGGACTCGAACTCGAGCACCGCGGCCGAGTTCGGGGTGGTCGGCTTGATGGACACGTCGCCGCCGCCGGTCGCGCTCGTGGTGAGGCCGTGCTGCTTGAGCCAGTAGCGCAGCGCCACGTCCTGGGTGTTGCCCAGCGACGGCGTGGCAAGCGACTGGCCCTTGAGCTGCGACGCTCCGGTGATGGAGGGCTTGACGACGATGGAGGCGCCGCCGGTCGCGGCGCCGGCGACGATCTTGATAGCGGTCCCGCCGGACTTCTGCCAGGCATTGATCGCCGGGTTGGGTCCCACGAAGGCGGCGTCGAGCTGGCCGGCGAGGATGGCCGTGGTCTCCTGCGTGCCACTGGAGAACGACGTCGGGTCGACCGTGCCGGCGGAGCCGAGCGCCTTGCTGAAGTAGCCGTTCTTCAGTGCGATCAGCGCGGGCGCGTGCGTGATGTTCGCGAGGAACCCGAGCCGCACGGTCACTGGCGTCGCCGCGGCTTGCGTGGCTCCGCCCGAGGTGGCGCCTGAGCTGCTGCTTGAGCTTGCTGACGAGCAGCCCGCGACGAGTAGTGCGCTGCCGGCGACGGCAGCCGCACCAGCCAAGATCCTGCGCATTAAGTTCCCATTCTCTATCGGTTTAGTAGGCAGTAAGCCACTATACCGCGCAGGACCAAACATCGAAACATCGCGGCAAAACTTGTAACGGCGCCGGGCGGCGGGCTAGGAGTCGTCCGACTCGTCCTGCAGGTCAATGTTCTGCACGGACGGGTACTTGGCCAGGCACTCCGACAGCCGCGCGATGTCGGCGTCCGAGGCGTTGGTGACCTGGAACACGATCTCGTCGACCGCCGACGACAGGGGCACGCCGGACGGAATCGGCGCGGCGGAGATGTCCGGCACCTTCGCGCACGCGGCGCGGATCTGCAGCCGGACCGACACTGGCGTGCCGTCCTTGAACGAGACCAGCGCCTGCTCCTGCCCCAGCGCCTTGTCGAACTGCGCGCAGCCTGTCACGCCGAGCAGGCACAGCGCGACGACCGCGACAACGACGCGGGGTAGTATACGCACAGACGTAGCCTACGCGGTCGGCGCACCGGTACCGTACGGGGGAGTCTTCAGAAAGATCCGCCCTTCATGCCGTCGCGCCACATCCTCATCGTCAACGCCCGCAAGGTGACCAGGCCAGTCTTCGTCATCGGCGCGCCGCACTCCGGTGCGGAAGCGGTCGGCCGGGCGCTGAAGATCTCACCGGGCTTTCACGTCACGATCGGGCAGCACAGTGTGCTGCAGGCCGTCTACGGGTTCGCCCGCCGCCCGTCGCTGTACAGCGGCCGCGGCGAGGCGGCCGCTGCCGTGATGCGCGACGCCTTCGCGCAGGGCTGGCAGGTGAACGCGACAAGCTGCCTGGAGTGCAGCGCGCAGTGCCGGTCGGCGGCCGGCCTGCGGCCGGCGGAGGTAGGCCCGTGCGTCGAGCAACGCGGCCTGAGCCGCTTCGGCGACGCGAGCCCTGACCTGACCTATTGCGCGGAGGCGCTGGTCGGGGCGTTCCCCGACGCCCAGATCGTGCAGGTCGTCAGGGACGGGCGGGACACCGTCGCGGCCATGCTCGCCGACCCGCTCTCCATGTCCTGGTTCCGGCCGAGCGTGGCCAACGTCGAATCGGAGTTTCCCAACCCGTTCTATGGCGTCGAGGACGAGACGGACCGGCTCAGCTGGTCCGGCCTGTCTCCCGCCGGCAAGTGCGCGCTGCGCTGGCGCGGCGCGATCAGGCTCGCCGCCCGGCTGCGCCGGGCGCTGCCGGAGGAACAGCTGAAGACGCTGCGGTACGAGGACATGATCCGCAACCCCGGTTCCGCGGCGGCGGTACTGACGGACTTCACCGGGGCCACGATCGCCGCGCCGACGGTGCCGGCCCACCGCAGGGAGAGGGGCGAGACGTCGGCCTGGCGGCGCTCCCTGACGCTCGGCCAGGCCGCCGACATCGAGAAGGTCGCCGGCGAGGAACTGCGCCGCCTCGGCTACGTGTGAGCCCGGCTACGTGTGAGCCGCCTGGGTGTCAGCCCGCTGCTGACCCGCGAACTGGGTGTGGTACAGCTCCGCGTACAGGCCGCCGGCGGCGAGCAGGTCCTCGTGGGTGCCGTGCTCGACCACCTGGCCCGCGTCGATGACCAGGATCTGGCTCGCTTCCCTGATGGTGGACAGCCGGTGTGCGATGACCAGTGACGTCCGCCCGGTGAGCGCGACCTTGAGCGCGCGCTGCACGGCGACCTCGGACTCGGAGTCCAGGTGCGCGGTGGCCTCGTCGAGCACGACGATCGACGGGGCCTTGAGTAGCAGCCTGGCCAGCGCCACCCGCTGCTTCTCGCCGCCGGAAAGCCGGTAGCCGCGGTCACCGACGATCGTGTCCAGCCCGTCGGGAAGCAGCGCGATGAGGTCCCAGATCTGCGCGGCCTGGCACGCCTCGATGAGCTCCTCCTCGGTAGCCGAGGGCCGCGCGTACAGGAGATTGGTGCGGATCGTGTCGTGGAACAGGTGCGCGTCCTGCGTGACGACGCCGACCACGTCGTGCAGCGACTCCAGCGTGACGTCCCGCAGGTCCGTGCCGCCGATGAGCACCGCGCCGTCGTTCGGGTCGTACATGCGGGACACCAGCGCGGTAATCGTGGTCTTCCCGGCGCCCGACGGCCCGACCAGCGCGGTCAGCTCCCCCGAGCGCGCCTGGAACGAGACGTCGTGCAGCACGCCGGTGACCGCGTCGGTCCGCTCCGGTGTCTTCAGCGCGATCGACTCCAGGGAGGCGAGCGACACCTCGGCCGCGGTCGGGTAGCGGAACGACACGTGGTCGAACCTGATGTCCGGCGCCGCTCCGGACGCCATGGTCCGCGGCAGCACCACAGCGTTCGGCTTCTCCTTGATCAGCGGCTCCAGGTCCAGCACCTCAAAGACCCGGTCGAAGCTGACCAGCGCGGTCATCACCTGCACCTGCACGTTGGACAGCGACCCGATCGGCCCGTAGACGCGGGCGATCAGCTGGGCGAGTGCCACCAGCGTGCCGAGCTGGAACGCCCCGTTGACCACCAGCGCGCCGCCAACCCCGTACACCACGGCGGTGAACATCCCGGTCAGCAGGGTGATCCCGATGATCAGCGCCGACCCGTACATGTCCCTGGTAACGCCGATCTCGCGGACCTTGGCGGCCTTGCCCGCGAACAGCGCCGACTCCTCGCCCGGGCGGCCGAACAGCTTGGCCAGCATCGCCCCGGCCACGTTGAACCGCTCCGTCATCGTGGAGCCCATCTCGGCGTTGAGCTGCATGGCCTCCCGGGACAGCCGCTGCAGCCTGCGCCCGACGATCCGGACCGGGAACAGGAACAGCGGGATGAGCACCAGCGCGAGCAGGCTGACCAACCAGGACAGGTAGAACATGGCGATCAGCAGGAAGGTCACCGACAGCACGTTGGACACCACGCTGGACAGCGTCCCCACGATCGCCTGCTGCGCGCCGACGACGTCCCCGTCCAGGCGGCTGACCAGGGAGCCGGTCTGGGCGCGGGTGAAGAACGCGATCGGCTGGCGCTGCACGTGGTCGAAGACCTCGGTACGCAGGTCGTAGATCAGTCCCTCGCCGATCCGCGAGGAGAACCAGCGGTTCGCCACCCCGAGGAGCGCGTCGAACAGCGAGACCCCGGCGACGGTCAGCGCGACGACGATCACGACCCCCTCGTCGCGAGCGATGATCCCCTTGTCGATGAGCTCGCGCAGCAGCAGCGGGTTGACCACCGTGATGGCAGCGTCCAGCGACGTCGCGAACAGGAAGAGCGCGAGCTTGAGCCGATAGGGCCGGGCGTAGCGGGCGATCCGCCTGATCGTCCCCGGCTTCAGTTTCTGCTTGGTGACGTTCGGGTCCATGCGGAACCCGCGTGCCATCATGAATCCCGGGCCGCCGTGCATCACCATAGTTCTCTAAACCTACTGCGGCCCGGCCCAGTTCCCGCACTTAATAAGCCCGCGGCGAACGGTGTTAGCTCGCCATCGCCTTCCCACGGGTGGCGCCGCCCCGGCCGCGCAAGGTCACTCCGGTCTCGGTCAGGATGCGGTGAATGAACCCGTACGATCTCCCCGTGGCCGTCGCCAGCGCACGGATGGACTCGCCTCCGTCGTAGCGCTTTTTGAGGTCGGTTGCCAGCTTGCTGCGGTCCGGCCCGGTCACCCGGGTGCCCTTCCTGAGGGTCTCGGCCACATCTACCTCCCGTAAGGTGCAGCACTTATTGCGATAGGCCCCCCATTCGCAATGATCACCTATCGGGACGTTCTTGACCACCCGCTTGGTCAGGCGAGCGCGACGAGATCGGCGAAATCCTCGCTCCACGCGTCTTCGGTGCCCTCCGGCAGCACGATTACCCGTTCCGGGGAAAGCGCGTCAACCGCTCCCTCATCATG
>JASHXJ010000276.1 GCA_030043595.1 Trebonia sp. | reverse complement strand
CGGCGGACGTGATCCCGGCCCGCCGCACGGTCCGCTCGTTCACCAGCCAGCCGGTCGACCTCGCCGCCGTCGAGCGGGCGATCTCGGCGGCGCTGACCGCGCCGGCCCCGCACCACAGCGAGCCGTGGCGGTTCGTGATCGTGTCGTCGGCGCCCGCCCGCGCCGCGCTGCTCGACGCCATGCGGCAGGCGTGGGTGGCGGACCTGCGGCGCGACGGGTTCACCGGGATGCAGATCGAGCGCCGTCTGCGCCGCGGCCAGCCGTTGCGCGAGGCACCGCTCATCGTGGTCCCCTGCCTGGAGACCTCGGCCGCGCACGAGTACCCCGATGGCCGGCGGTCGCGCGCCGAGCAGGACATGTTCACCGTCTCGATGGGCGCCGCGGTGCAGAACCTGCTCGTCGCGCTGGCCGTAGAGAACCTGGGCTCCGCCTGGATCTCCTCGGCCCTGTTCTGCCAGGACGTCGCCGCCCGCGCTCTCGACCTGCCGGAGGGCTGGCTCACGATGGGCGCCATCGCCGTCGGCCACCCGGCCGCCCCGGCGCCGCCGCGCCCGCCGCGCGACCCGGCGGCGTTCACCGTCACCCGTTAGGCGTCGCTAGCCAGCGACGAGGGGCAGGCTCGTGCGGACCGAGGCGCAGACGCCATCGCTGGCCGCGGCGGCGGCCCGGCGGTCAGCGGCGGGCTCGCCGTAGAGGGTGGTGCGCTGGCGGAGCGGCCTGCCGAGCGGCTGCACGATCGCGCGCAAGTCGCTGATCGTCTTGTACGACCCGTTGTCCGCGCCGGCCATCCGGCTGATCGTCTCCTCCATCAGCGTGCCGCCCAGGTCGTTGACCCCGCCGCGGAGCACGTCCTGGCACAGGTCGTCGCCGAGCTTCACCCAGGAGCACTGGATCGAGCCGATCGCCCCGTGCAGCAGCAGCCGGGAGACCGCGTGCACGGCGCGGTTCTCGCGCCTGGTCGCTCCCGGCCGGGCCAGGCCCGCGAGGTAGATCGGCGCACTCGTGTGCACGAACGGGAGCAGCACGAACTCGGTGAAGCCGCCGGTCCGCTCCTGGATGCCGCGGATCACCCGCAGATGGCCGACCCAGTGCGCCGGAGTGTCCACGTGGCCGTACATCATCGTCGCGGTCGTCGGAATGCCCAGCTCGTGCGCGGTGGTGATCACTTTCACCCAGTCCGCGGCGGGCAGCTTGCCCTTGGTGAGCACCCAGCGCACGTCGTCGTCCAGGATCTCCGCGGCCGTGCCCGGCAGCGAGTCCACGCCCGCCGCGCGGGCGCGAGCCAGCCACTCGCGCAGCGGGAGCCCGGTACGCGAGACGCCGTTCATCACCTCCATCGGCGAGAACGCGTGCACATGCATGCCGGGGCAGCGGCGCCTGACTTCGGCGGCTATGTCGAAGTACGCGGTGCCCGGCAGGTCGGGGTGGATGCCGCCCTGCATGCAGACCTCGGTCGCGCCCGCCGCCCACGCCTCCTCGGCGCGCTCGCCGACCTGGTCCAGCGACAGCGTGTACGCGTCGGCGTCCGTCCGGCGCTGCGCGAACGCGCAGAACCGGCAGCCGGTGTAGCAGACGTTGGTGAAGTTGATGTTCCGGGTAACCACGAACGTCACGTCCTCGCCGTTGACCTCGCGGCGCAGCCCGTCCGCGATCGCGGCGAGGGCCTCCAGGTCGGCACCGTCGGCGCCGAGCAGGGCGATGGCCGCGTCGTCGGTGAGGGCGGCCGGGTCGCGTTCGGCCTGGCGGAGGGCGGCGGCCACCTCGCCGGGCCGGGCGACGGCGGGGGCCGCGAGGTCCGTCGCCGGGGTGGTGGCCGGGTCGGCCGGGGAGTCCGTGTGCGCCGTGCGAGCCGCGACGGCTCGTTCCGATACCGAATCCCAGTCTCCGTAGACCTCAGCGAAGTCATCCCTACGGTCATGGGTGCGGCCCGTGGTGTCGATCGTGACGTGCAGGTCCGTGCGGCCGGATGCGTCCCCCCAGCCGCCATCCGGCTCCTGCCAGGCAATGCCCTGGGGCAGTGCGGCCTCGGCCGCGAGGCCGGTGCGCGGGTCCGCGAGGGCGGCGACGTGCCGGGCGAGGCGCGGGTCGAGCCAGGGCTCGCGGATGTACGGGGGGTAGATGGTGAGGCGCTCGCGCAGCGTGAACCCGGCGCCGGCGGTGTGCCGGGCCAGCTCGTCGATCTGCGGCCAGGGGCGCTCGGGGTTGACGTGGTCCGGTGTCAGCGGCGAGACGCCGCCCCAGTCGTCGATGCCCGCGTCGAGGATGAGCTGGTACTGGTCGCCGACGAGGTTCGGCGGCGCCTGGATGCGCGCTTTCGGTCCGAGGACGAGCCTGGTGGTGGCGATGGTGGCGGCCAGGTCCTCGAGCTCGGCGTCCGGGACCCCGCGCATCTTCGTGTCCGGCTTGGCGCGGAAGTTCTGCACGATGACTTCCTGGATGCCGTTGTACTCGCGGGCGATCCTGCGGATGGCGAAGATCGAGTCGGCTCGCTCGGCGAGTGTCTCCCCGATGCCGATGAGAATGCCGGTGGTGAAGGGAACGCTGCTGCGGCCGGCGTCCTCGAGGACCCGCAGCCGTACCTTCGGGTCCTTGTCGGGGCTGCCGAAGTGCGGGGCGCCCTTCGTCGTGAAGAGGCGCTCTGAGGTGGTTTCGAGCATCATGCCCATCGACGGGGCGGCCGGCTTGAGGCGCTGGAAGTCCTGCCATGACAGGACACCCGGGTTCAGGTGCGGCAGCAGGCCGGTCTCCTCGAGGACGCGGATCGCCATCGCGCGGACGTAGGAGAGCGTGTCGTCGTAGCCGTGGGCGTCCAGCCACTCCCTGGCCTGGCGCCATCGCGCTTCCGGGCGGTCGCCGAGGGTGAACAGGGCCTCCTTGCAGCCGAGCTCGGCGCCCTTCCTCGCGATGTCCAGCACCTCGTCCGGGCTGAGGAAGGGGCTGTCCAGACGGCCGGGGACGGTCGCGAACGTGCAGTAGCCGCAGCGGTCCCTGCACAGCCTGGTCAGCGGGATGAAGACCTTGCGTGAGTACGTGATGATCCCAGGTCTGCCCGCCGCTTCCAGCCCCGCGTCCCTGGTCCGGCTCGCGTAGCTGAGCAGGTCCCGCAGGCTCGCGCCGCGGGCGTGCAGCAGGACCGTCGCCTCGCCGGGGTCGAGCGGCTTGCCGTCCCGTGCCCGGGCCAGCGCCCTGCGCAGTGCCGACTCGGGCACGCCACTGCTTTTGCTCTGTTCGATGCTGGAAGCGCTCATAGCGGAACTTTAAGGCACAGACGACAGCGCACCCGGCCCCGGGCTTCAGAAGCCGCGGTAGTCGCGGACCGGCATGCGGGGACCGCGGCGCGGCGGTCGCCGGCCGCTCAGCTCCACCAGCCTGGTCACGCGGTGCCGGTGGCCCGCGTACGGCGCGAGCAGTTCGAGCATCGTGGCGTCGTCCGTGGCCTGGCGGCCGGCCAGGGCCCAGCCGACGGCCTTGGGCAGGTTGTAGTCGCCGACGGACACCGCGTCCGGATCACCGGCCGCGCGCTGCATCGTCTCGGCCGAGGTCCAGGGGCCGATGCCGGGGATGGCCTGGAGCTTGCGGGCGGCTTGGGCATTGGTCAGGGCGAGCAGGCGTTCCAGGCTCTCGGCCACGCTCACGGCGTGGACGATCGTCTGGGCGCGGATGCCTTCCACCCCGGCCCGGTGCCACTCCCAGGACGGGACCCGGCGCCAGGTGCGCTGGTCCGGGAACACGCGCATCCCGGCCGGCGCCGGGCCGGGCGGCCGGGTGCCGAAGCGGGTGAGCAGGATCCGCCAGGCGCGGTGCGCCTCGATACCCGTGACCTTCTGCTCCAGGATCGCGGGGACCAGCGCCTCCATGACGCGCCCGGTGCGGCCCAGGCGCAGGCCCGGGTGCCTGAGCGCCACCTCGCTGAGGACGGGGTGGGCGCCTGGGTCGAAGCCGGACGGGTCGTCATGTACGCCGAGGGCGGCCGGAAGGGCGTCGAGCAGCCAGTCAGCGCCGGGACCCCAGGCCTGCGCGAGCACGCGGGTATCCGGACGCAGCGGCCCCGGAGCCGAGGCCAGCACCTTGATCGTGCCGGGGCCGTCCGGGGTCAGCGAGGTCCGCCATACCGCGCCCGCCTCGTCGACCCGGAACGTCGGGTCGCCGCCGCCGCGGCCGTGCACGGATAGCGTCAGGCGGACGTCGACCGCGAACGGTGCCTGCCATTCCCGGACCGCCGCGCTCTCAGTCATGGCGAGGCCCGAGGATCAGTCCCTGGTAGGCCACGGTTCCTCATGCTAGGCCGGGGCCACGACATTCGGCGGGAGGACGGTTGTGTGTCCGCTGCGGGAGCCAGCCCTCCCGCAACGCCAGTCACACGCGGCAGTTTCCGCCGCAGGGCACGCAGCGCTCCAGGGGCAGTCCGTCACCCGAATGAGAGCTTTGTATGAGTTCCGGTTCTGTCTCTGTTTATGGGGAGTGGTTGCGCTGGGTGAGTGGGGCTAGCTGAGGAGGGCCATTTTGCGGAGGAGGTCGAAGTTGGCGCGGCCGTACATGATTCGCTTGATGTGCTTGATCTTGCAGTTGTTTCCCTCGACGGCTCCGCTGTTCCAGGGGAGGGTGAGGCCGTTGCGGACGGCGTGGTAGTCGCGG
>JASHXJ010000275.1 GCA_030043595.1 Trebonia sp. | reverse complement strand
CATCAACCTGGGCGAGGCCGCCGAGTACATGTTCGACCACAACTTCTTCCAGGAGAACCTGGTCGGGGTCGACTTCTGCGAGCGGATGGTCAGGGAGACCAACCCGGGTGTGCTCGACCGCGCGAACAGCACCGAGGCGCCGCACGCCGGCGACCACAGGTACCGGACCATCGGCGACATCATGCGCTCGCTCAACCCGCTCGAGGGCGAGTTCTACCGCGAGGCCCTGCAGGTCAGCAGGTCCACCCGCGAGATGTTCTGCCTCATGGAAGGCCGCCACGTGCACCCGTCGACCCTCTACCCAGGGGGCGTCGGCACTGTGGCGACCGTGCAGCTGTTCACCGACTACCTGACCAGGCTGATGCGCTACGTGGAGTTCATGAAGCGCGTCGTCCCGATGCACGACGACCTGTTCGACTTCTTCTACGAGGCGCTGCCCGGCTATGAGGAGGTCGGCAGGAGAAGGGTGCTCCTGGGCTGCTGGGGCAGCCTGAACAACCCTGAGTACTGCGACTTCACCTACCAGAACATGGCTGACTGGGGCCGCAAGATGTTCGTCACGCCCGGCGTCGTGGTCGACGGGCAGCTGGTCACCACCAGCCTGGTCGACATCAACCTGGGCATCAGGATCCTGCTCGGCCACTCGTACTACGAGGACTGGGAAGACCAGGAGATGTTCGTCAGCCGCGACCCGCTCGGCAACCCCGTCGACCGCCGTCACCCGTGGAACCAGCACACGATCCCGCGTCCGGCCAAGCGCGACTTCGACGACAAGTACAGCTGGACGATGTCGCCCCGCTGGTTCGACGGCACGGACCACCTGCCGCTGGACACCGGCGGCGGCCCGATCGCGCGGCTGTGGGCCACCGCGCTGGCCGGCCTGGTCGACATCGGCTACGTGAAGTCCACCGGGCACAGCGTCGAGATCAACCTGCCGAGGACCGTGTCCAGGCCCGCGGTGACCTTCGAGTGGAAGCCTCCCGTCGACAAGCAGGGCAAGCCGCTGTCCAACGCGATCGAGCGGGACCGCGCCAGGACGTACTTCCAGGCGTATGCCGCCGCCAGCGCGCTGCACTTCGTCGAGCAGGCGCTCGCCGAGGTGCGGGCCGGGCGGACCAAGACGTGGGAGTCGTTCACCGTGCCCGACGAGGGCATCAGCTGCGGCTTCACCGAGGCGGTCCGCGGCGTGCTCTCGCACCACATGGTGATCAGGGAGGGCAAGATCGCGAACTACCACCCGTACCCGCCGACCCCGTGGAACGGCAGCGTCCGGGACACCTACGGGACCCCGGGCCCCTACGAGGACGCGGTGCAGAACACCCCGATCTTCGAGGAGAACCCGCCGGAGAACTTCAAGGGCATCGACATCATGCGCGCGGTGCGCAGCTTCGACCCGTGCCTGCCCTGCGGCGTGCACATGTACCTGGGCGGCGGTCGCGTGCTCAAGACGGCGCATTCGCCCACCGGCGTCACGCTGGCGATCTGACGTGAGCGAGGGCAACGACGCCCGCTCCGCCGGGATGAGGGTCGAGGAGCTGCTGGCTCAGCTGCGAGCACGCGAGGGCCCCGAGGCCGCCGGCATCGCGGAGGAGCTCATCACCTGCCTGGTCCGGCTCTACGGAGCCGGCCTGGCGGCCGTCATGGCGGCGATCGGCGAGGACGACCGCCTCAAGGCGAAGCTGATCGCCGACCCGCTCATCGAGAGCCTGCTCCTGGTGCACGACCTGCACCCGCTCGACGCGCAGACCCGCATCCGGCGCGCCCTGGTCCGGATCGGGTCCGGCGCCGAGCTCACCG
Source organism: Trebonia sp. (assembly GCA_030043595.1). Classification (GTDB taxonomy): domain Bacteria; phylum Actinomycetota; class Actinomycetes; order Streptosporangiales; family Streptosporangiaceae; genus Trebonia. The sequence continues at coordinate 6,134 of JASHXJ010000275.1, read as the reverse complement.
GCATCGACGATGCGGGAGTGGCCCATGTCCGGCCCGGCGCCGGCTGCGGCTCAACGACCGCGGCCATCGAGCAGGCCGTCGCGGACGCGGCACCGGAGACGACTGGGATCAGGCTCGTCCCCCGCGACCCGCCGCTGATACAGCTAACCCGCCGCCCCGCAGAGGCACGATGAAGGTAATCCAGAACGGCAGTGGCGTTTCCCCCGCGCACCATGGTCCGCTGTCCGCGGCCAGCGGCCTGCGCCGCTTCGCCGCTCCGCCACCCCCGGCACCGCCTGCGCAGGAGCGGTGCGAGCTGTGCGGGGAGAAGCTCGCCGGCGAGCACAGGCACCTGGTGGACCCGCAGCGGCGCTCGATCGCCTGCGCCTGCACGGCCTGCGCCCTGCTGTTCACCCGGGCAGCCGGCAGGTCTGTGCCAGCAGGAAAGCAAGCGCGCTACCGCACCGTGCCCGACCGGGTCTGCCATGATCTGCGGGCGCCGCTCACCGACGCCGAATGGGCGGAGCTGCAGATCCCGGTCGCGATCGCGTTCTTCTTCGTCAACTCGGCCCTCGACCGCGTCGTGGCCAGCTATCCGAGCCCGGCAGGCGTGACCGAATGCGAGCTCGACCTGGCCGCCTGGGACCGGCTCGCCGCGGCGCACCCGCTGCTGGCCGCGCTCGAGCCGGATGTCGAGGCGATCCTCGTCATCCACGGCGACGGCACGCAAGCGTTCCTGATCCCGATTGACATGTGCTACTCGCTGGCCGGAACGCTGCGGCTGAACTGGCACGGCTTCGACGGCGGCACAGAGGTGCGGCGGATTCTCGCCGATTTCCTAGCGGACCTGCGGCAGCGCGCTCGGGAGGTCTAGATGGCGGACCTGGCATTCGCCTGCGCGGAGGCGGTCGCGACGCGGTACGCCGCGACGCCGACGCTGACCTTCACCGTGACCATCACCGAGAGCACCGGCGTACGGGTGCACGCGATCGCGCTGCGCTGCCAGATCCGCGTCGAGCCGCACCGCCGCAGGTACTCCGCGGCCGAGGCGCGGCGGCTGAACGACCTGTTCGGCGACACCTCACGCTGGGCGGAGACGGTCAAGCCGATCCAGCTCGCCATGGTGTCCACCATGGTGCCCGGGTTCAGGTCACTAACCGAGGTCGACCTGCAGGTGCCGTGCACCTACGACCTCGAGGTCGCCTCCGCCCGCTACCTGCAGGCGCTGGACGACGGCACGATCCCGCTGCTCCTGCTGTTCAGCGGCACGGTCTTCCTCGCCCGGGGCGACGGGTTCAGCGTGGAGCTGATCCCGTGGAGCTGCGAGGCCACCTACCGGATGCCGGTCAGCGTCTGGCGCGAGGTCGTCGACATGCACTTCCCGGGCAGCGCGTGGCTGCGCTGCAGCCGGGAGACCCTCGACGCGCTCTCGGCGTTCAAGTCCGAACGAGCCCTCCCGACCTGGGACGCCACGCTGGCCGCGCTGCTCAAGGAGGTCGGCGAACCATGAGCTTCGACGTGCGGCAGGTCGCGGACGCCGTCCTGTACGAGGGCTACGTGCTGTACCCGTACCGCGCCTCCGCCCAGAAGAACCGCAGCCGCTGGCAGTTCGGGGTGCTGATGCCCCCGGACTACGCCGTGGCGGATCCTTCCGAGAAATCGATGACCAGGGCCGAGTGCGTGTTCACGCATGCCGGCCAGCCGACGGTCGAGGTGACCGTCCGCTTCCTCCAGGTGCAGCGGCGCCGCACCGAGGATCCCGCACCCTCGGTCTGGGACGAAGCGGTCGAGCGGGAGATCCCTGTGATCGTGACCAGCCCCAGGCTGCTCGGCGAGGGGTTCACCAGGGAGTTCGTGATACCGGGCGGCGAGGAGCACGAGACGAGCACCGGCACGCTCGTCGTCCGCCGCCGTGAACGGCTGGCCGGGTCCGTGTTTGTGCACGCGACCCCGCTGCCTGGTCCCTGGCAGGCAGCGCGGCTGACCGTTGGCATCACGAACCAGACGAACGCGGCGACCGGACCCGTGACACGGGACCAGGCGCTTCCCTCCGCGCTGGTGGCGGTGCACATGATCATCACCATCTCCGGAGCCGCGTTCGTCTCGATGACTGACCCGCCGGAGTGGGCCCTGGGGGAGGTGGCCGCCTGCGAGAACATCGGTGTCTGGCCCGTGCTCGCGGGGCCACCGGGCTGCCGCGACGTCATGCTGGCCTCGCCGATCATCCTGCCCGACCACCCCGAACTGGCGGCGCAAAGCCCGGGAGAGCTGTTCGACGGCACCGAGATCGACGAGATCCTCACCCTGCGCACGCTCGCCCTCACCGACGCGGAAAAGGACGCGGCGCGCGCGACCGACGCGCGGGCGGCGGCGCTGATCGACCGGGTCGAGGCGATGGACGCGCCCACCATGGAGCAACTGCACGGCACCATCCGCGCCGTCGCCCGGCCTGAAGTCCCCTGGTGGGATCCGGAGCAGGACGCGTCGGTCTCGCCCGCCACCGACGCCGTCGTCGTGGTCGGCCAGCGGATCGCCCGCGGCAGCCTGGTGACGCTGCGGCCCGGCGTGCGCCGAGCGGACGCGCAGGACATGTTCCTCGCCGGCCGCACCGCGATCGTCGAAGCGGTCCTCACGGACGTCGACGACGCCGCCTACCTCGCGGTGTCGCTCGCCGACGACCCCGACGAGGACCTGCGGTCCGCGCACGGCCGCTTCCTGTATTTCGCGCCGGATGAGGTCGAGCCATGCGGACCCTAGTCGCGGGCGTCGGCAATGTCTTCCTGCGGGACGACGCATTCGGCGTCGAGGTGGCCCGGCTGCTGGCGCAGCGGCCGTGGCCGGAGGGCGTCGAGATCGCCGACTTCGGCATCCGTGGCGTGCACCTGGTCTATGAGCTGCTCAACGGGTGCGACCTGTTCGTCTTGCTCGATGCCGCGCAGGGCGGGCACGAGCCGGGAACGGTCACCGTGCTCGAAGTCGAGCCCGCGGCCGCCGCGCCGGGCGCCGCGATCATGGACGCGCACGACCTGACGCCCGACGCCATCTTCGCCATGCTCGCCGCGATGGGCGGCCACCCCGGCCGCAGCCTGGTCGTGGCGTGCGAGCCAGCCGACCTGAGCGCGGGAATGGGGCTATCTGACCCGGTGCGGGCGGCGCTGCCGCACGCGGTCAGCGCGGTGCAGGAGATCCTCGAACAACAGCAGAAGGAAGGTGCACAACATGCTGGGCAGGCTGGTCAAGGCAGCGGTCATAGCGGCGGTGCTGGCAGTGGTGATCGATTCGCTGCCGGACATTAGGCGCTACCTGGAAATCAGGGAGATGTAGCCGGAATGGAAGCGCTCATCGGATTCACGGTCGGCTACTGGGTGGGCACCCGGCACGGCCGCAAGGGACTCGCGCAGGCGCTGGACACCGCCCGCGAGATCTGGGCATCGCCGGAGACCCGGCGCGCGCTCGGCGAGGGGCTGTCGGCCCTGCAGGCGCTCTCGCCTGTCGCGGACACCTTCAGGAAGAAGCAGCGCGACGCCCGCGGCGCCGTCATCCAGGGCGTCATCGACGAGATCATGACGCGCCGCTCCACCCGCCACGCCGCTACCGCGGCCTGAGGACAGGGGGGCGACGTGCACGAGTTCGGTCTATGTGAAGGCGTCCTTGAGTCGGTCCAGACGCGCGCGGGCGGCCGGCCGGTCGCCGGGATACGGGTGCGCTGCGGGGTGCGGCACGCCGTCGATCCCGATGCCATGGCGCAGGCGTTCAGCCTCGTCGCCGCGGGCACAGAAGCGGCCGGCGCCGCCGTGGAGGTCGTCACGGTCCCGGCCACCGTCACCTGCCGCGACTGCGGGACCGCGAGCGAGACCGCGGACCTGCTCGCGGTGTGCCCGCGCTGCCATAGCACCAGCGTCGAGCTGAGCGGAGGCGACGAGCTGGTCCTGGAATCAGTCAGGTACGCGACCCCCACCGGGTAGAGCCATTAACGCGAAGACTTATCCGGGTCAGCGGTCGGATAAGTCTTCGCGTTATTCAGCCGTCGAGCCGGGGACCGGCTGCCACGCGACGGGCTGGTAGCGGGGGCCGTCGTCGGCGAGCAGGCGCTCGGCCTCGGCGTGCACGTCCGGCACGCTCTGCTCCAGGTTCAGCGACTTGCGGAACGGCTGGCGGACGTCCCGGTCGATCCGCAGGTAGACCTCGCCGCGGTTGCCCTCGGGGTCGAAGAAGTAGATCCCGTACGCGTTGCCGTGCGTGACCTCCTGCTGGACCGGGACGCCCGCGGCCTTGAACCGGTGGTGGAAGGCCTGCAGCGTCTCGACCGAGTCGACACGCCACGAGATCTGGTGCGGGAGCATGCTCCCTGGTGGCGCGGTGCGGCCGCGCTGCAGCACGAACTCGTGGTGCTCAACCTCGGGCTGGGCGCTGAAGAAGACGATGCCCTGCTCCTCGTCCTCGTCGGTGACGGTCAGCCCGAGCACGCGCTCGTAGAAGTCCCGCATGGCCGCCAGGTCAGTCACCCACAGGCCGGTGTGGCCAAGTCCGACGATGGGCATCGCGCACCCCTCTCGATCAGTGCTTTTCTATCATTAGCACGTCCAGGACGGGCGAGCCGGGACCGGAGCCCCGAGTGCGCGCGACCCGGTTCCAGCCCCACTTCCTGAACGCCTGCTGCGCCGCGGCGGCGCCCGGCTCGACCATGAGCGTCGCCCGTTCCTCCGGCCGGCCCGCCAGGACGAGGTCGTGCAGAGACCTGCCGATGCCCTGCCGCCGCCAGGCCGCGCGCACCAGCAGTTCGGTGAGCGCGAACGTGCGGCCGGGATGCTCGGCGATGTCGGCAGCGGGCAGCGGGGTGGTCAGGTCCTTCCACCAGGAAGTCGATGGCCGCAGCGGCATTCCGGCGGCGTAGCCGACCAGGTAGCCGCCGTGCCTGGCCTCGGCGAGGACGAAGCCCGGCTGGCGGCGCCACACCCGCAGCCGCCTGGCGGCCTCGGCGGCCGCCGTGCCCTCATCGCCGTACACCTCGGCGCGCACCGCCAGCAGCTCGTCTTCGCGCCCGGCCGCCTGGCTGCCGTCGAGCAGCAGGAAACTGACCCCGGGCACGGACATGACCTCATTAAACCGCCGACGGTGTGGGTGAGGCGGCGGGCCGGCCGCGGCGAAACCAGCCGCCCGTCTCACAGGGCGGGACGGCGCAGCGCGCATGGGACCCGCGAGGCATGTTTCTGGCACCTTTTTGTCCTGGTTTGTCCTGCCTTTCGGGTCCTATGTCGTTTCAGGCACGCAGCGGTGCCCGATACGGGTGGTTTATGGCTGGTCTCAGGGGATGCTCCGGTCCGGGCCGCCGCGCCCCGTTGATGGCCTCGGCCATCCGGGCATATAGTGCGCTACCGTGTTCGACGATTCGCCGCCTCGGCTTGAGCTGATGTCCCTGCCTGAGATGGACGAGGCGCAGCGCGCCGTCTACGACGCGATCACTGGCGGTCCGCGGGCGAGCCAGGCCGGCACGGTCCCGATCACCGACGACGCTGGCCGGCTGGTAGGACCGTTCGCCGTCATGCTGCTGAGCCCGCAGGTAGGGGACGCCGTGCAACGGGTCGGCGCGGCGATCCGGTTCGGGGCGGCGCTGACCGCCCGCGAGCGGGAGGTGGCCATCCTCGCGGTGGCGGTCGGGGCGCGGTGCGATTTCGAGTGGCTGGCGCACGAGCCCGCCGCCCGCACCGCGGGCATCACCGGGCCGCAGCTTGCCGCGATCAGCGACGGCCGGCTGCCCGGCGGGCTGAGCGAGACCGAGGCCGTCGCCTTCCGGCTGGCCCAGGCCCTGGTCCGCGACCGGTCGCTCTCCGATGACGACTACGCGGCGGGGCTGTCGCTGCTCGGCAGGGCCAGGCTCGCCGAGCTGACCTGGCTGGTCGGCTACTACTGCGCGCTGGCGCTGGCCCTCGCGGTCTTCCGGCCAGAGCTGCCGGAGTCGTTCCGCTTACCGCTGGCCTGCAGTCACCTGGGGCACCGGGGAGACGGCACGGTCCGTTCGGGATAGTGATTGTCCGTCCCCGCTGACGGCGGGGTGCGCGGCACGGGCGCGGGCGGGCAGGATAGGCCCGAGGAAGTGCTTGGCATAGCCGAGCCCGTTCTTCCGGAAGCCGCAAAAGTTGTAATAGATGAAAACA
>JASHXJ010000274.1 GCA_030043595.1 Trebonia sp. | reverse complement strand
GGCTGCTGCAGGCGCCGGAGCACGCCGCTGGCCTGGACGGGTATTCCGGCTGATCTTCAGTCGGCCCCATTGCGGCGAACATGATGCCGGGGGTGTTTTCGAGGTCTGCGCCGGGTATTCCGGCTGATCTTCAGTCGGCCCCATTGCGGCCCCAGCAGCGAACGGCCCGACGGGACCGAAACGGCTGGTATTCCGGCTGATCTTCAGTCGGCCCCATTGCGGCATGTACATGCGCCAGAGGGATACGCCCCGCTTGAGGTATTCCGGCTGATCTTCAGTCGGCCCCATTGCGGCTTCCCCTGCGGCCGGCCCTCCCGCGGACGGAGGCGCCGTATTCCGGCTGATCTTCAGTCGGCCCCATTGCGGCCAGTCTAAGGAGGCCGCGATGCGCCTGCGCTGGGTGATGTATTCCGGCTGATCTTCAGTCGGCCCCATTGCGGCCACGCACGCCTACATGAAGGCGTTCACCGGCAAGTGCAAGTATTCCGGCTGATCTTCAGCCGGCCCCATTGCGGCACGGCGCGGTGGCGGGAGACGCACCGGGGGGTGGCGCGTATTCCGGCTGATCTTCAGCCGGCCCCATTGCGGCGACCCGGCACGGCGTAGTGCCGTGATTCTGGCTCCTGTATTCCGGCTGATCTTCAGCCGGCCCCATTGCGGCAGTTACCTGATTTAGACCTGAACGGATGCTGACCTGTATTCCGGCTGATCTTCAGCCGGCCCCATTGCGGCGGCTACCAGGCTGGCGCAGCCGAGCTTAGCTACCGGCGTATTCCGGCTGATCTTCAGCCGGCCCCATTGCGGCGCGGTCTCGGACAGGTAGATGCCCAGGTCGGGGTTCGCGTATTCCGGCTGATCTTCAGCCGGCCCCATTGCGGCGATATCTCTCGCGACGGCAAGCACGCCACCCTCGCCGGTATTCCGGCTGATCTTCAGTCGACCCCATTACGGCCTGCTGTCCCAGCCGGAACTGACCTACTGCGTAGTGGTACTCCGGCTGATCTTCAGCCGACCCAAGGCCATTGGGCGGTCAGCCAGTGCGAAAGCTCGTCAAACGCCTGGTGGCGGGCGGCCAGCGGAGACAGGAAGACATCGTGGATCGCCCCAGCGATCCGAATGCACGTCACATTCCGGCTCAGCCTAGTTGACAGGCGCGCTATCTGGCCAACGTCTAGCACGATGTCGGCGGCTAGCAGATCCGACGATGGGGTTTTCCGGTTGCCGCTGGCAGTCCCGCACAAAACGAGAACGGGCACTGTCAGGCACAGGCCTCTGCGCACACGCCGCTGACCCTCATGAATGCTGACAAGCCAGGCAGGCCGCAGTAGCGTACCGCTTACGGACTTCCATGCTGTATTAAAATCCCATTCGCCTTGATAGGAGCGGTGTAGACTTTGAGCATAGCGTGGTGAAAGCCGCAGCGGAAACGCCGCGGTAGGATTGCGCAAGGCGATTATCCGACAGATAGGATCTATCAGGAACCGTGCTGCCGCGGGTACGCCGGAACTAAGATTAGGACTATTGAGGATAAGACCATCAATGAGACGCTGGTTGTTCCCTTCATCTGCCCACAGCGAAACTATCAGGCCTCCGGTCGAATGTCCGCTCACGAGAACAAGCTCGTGACCCTCCTGTTTAATTATATCGACTGCGGCATCGATTTCGGGATAGTACTCCCGTACGGATCGGCAGAGGTAAGCAGTCTGATGGGGCAGCAAAGAGCGGCCGTGCTTGCGTAGGTCCAGCGCGTAGAAAGTAATACCAAGGCTGGCATAGAAGTCAGCTACGTGCTTCTGAAAGAAGTAGTCGTTGTAGCCGTGCACATACAGCACCGCCCGGCGCCCTGCCAGGTCAGGTCGCCGACGTACCAGAGTTGCGATTACCTCGCCCTCGTGATCCCTTCCCATAGCGAGTGTCATCATCTCGTAGCCGGGGCCAAGGAGGTCGGACTGCCAGCTCGGGACTTCGTGCCCGGCAGCTGGTCGGCTCACGGGGTCGTCTCCCTGACCTAGGTCAGGCATAAGCAGGTCAGGCATAATCACCGGCGTAACCGTCCAGATTCGACGCATTAGCGGACGCTCGTGCTTGCAATACCCGGTCCAGCACCACTGGACAGTCGGTTACGATCCCGTCTGCGCCTCGGTCGAGCAGCTGGTGCATCCTGCTCTCGGCGTTCACGGTCCAGGCGACGATCAGGGCACCACCGTCGTGCGCGGTGTGTATCACCCGGGACCGGGCTGCCCAGGCCGGAACTTGCGCGGTCGCGGCTCGGGCCGCCCATCTTCTCCGCGGGAGCATACTGCGGATAAGCAAGCCGAGGACTTCCCTGGTCGACATGGCCCGGCAGGGGTCAGTGCCAGTGCGCCGCGCGATCTCCGCTGCCGTCGCCTTGACCCGGCGATGCGAGAAAGACGCGACGCAGATCCGGTCCGCGCAGCCAAGCCGGGCCACAAGCGCGGGGAGGGCGGCAGTTGTGGGGCGGTCCTTGATGTCGAGCATGTACCGGACATCATCGGACAGGGACGCCACGACCTCCTCGAAGGCGACGGGCGCCGGGTCGGGTCCCGGCCCGCGTCGAGTCCGGCTCGCCGCCAGGCGTTCGGCGTCAAGTGGCTGGCCGCGCCGGACGCGCTGCAGGCCCGTCCCGTGCCAGACCACCACGGTACCGGCGGTTGTCGTCCTGAGATCGAGTTCAAGGAACCGTGCGCCGAGCTTGACCGTCCTTCGGAAAGAATCAAGCGGGCTGCCCGGTTCGGCGCCGATCCCGCCGCGGTGGGCGATGCTGAGCCGTCCTTGCGTTCGTGGCGTGAAGAACCCGAACGCCTTCCAGCGTTCCGGTGCAGGCGCCGCCTCGCTGCTGCGCCGCGCGATAAACAGACAACCGAGGCCGACGGCGAACAGGCAAGCGGAGCCGAACGTCCACGCCCCCTCGAATGCGCGGATCGCCTGCAGTGCCGTGGGCTTCCCGATGATCGCCACCGAGACGGCGACGCCGAGCGCCGCTCCGACCTGGCGAGCCACCGAGTTGATCCCTGTCGCCGTAGCGAAGGATTCGCCAGGTGCCGGGGCGACCGCGGCGCTGGTCAGGTTGGGCAGCAGCATGCCGGAGCCGATGCCGAGCAGCACCGTCCCGGGCAGCCACTGGGTGAGAAACGCAGGCGACGTTCCTACCCGCAGGACGAACCACAGCACCGCGGCCCCCCAGACCACGCCTCCGGTGACCAGCACGGGGCGGTACCCCAGACGCAGCACGAGCCTGCTCGCCGGGCCGGAGACCGCGGCGGTCACCAGTGGTCCCGGCGTGAGCGCCAGGCCGGCCTCCAGTTCCGAGTAGTGCCAGACGCCGGTCAGGAACAGGACGTTGGCTAGCGTGTAGCCGTAGAAACCCGCCGCGGTGATCAGCGTGAGAGCGTTCGCGGCGCTAACGTTCCGGATTCGCAGCAGCCGGGTGTCCATGATCGGCGCGCGATGCCGGGTGCACCGCCTGCCGAATACGATCAGGAGCAGCACCGCAGCCCCGAAAGAGCCGGTCGTCCGCCAACTCGTCCAGCCCCACCCCTGGCCCTCGACAATCGCTAGCAGCACAGCGGTGATCGCGAGCGCGAACAGGAGCGCGCCAAACAGATCCGGCAGCATTCTGGAGCCTGGCGCGCGGCTCTCCGAGAGCAACCCGTGTGCCAGCACGATCGCGCCGACGCCGATGGGCAGGTTCACGAGGAACACCAGCCGCCAGCCCCCCGCCACGACCAGCAACCCTCCCAAGGATGGGCCCAGGCCCGCAGCGACCGACCCGATGGCGAAGAGCAGTGCCACGCCGTGCGAACGCCGGCCGGCCGGGAACGCCTGCAGGACGATCGCGAGCGCGGCGGGCACGATCAGCGCGGCCCCCAGCGCCTGGACTGCCCTGAACGCCACCAGGGCTCCGACCGACGGAGCGATCGCGCACAGCAGCGACGCAACGGTGAACAGCTCCAGGCCGAGCAGGAACATACGCCGGCGCCCCAGTCGGTCGGCCAGGCTGCCGGCGGCGACGATGAAGGCGGCGAACACGACGTTGTACGCGTTGAGCACCCACGAAAGCGACGAGATCGGAGTGCCCTTGAACGAGGTCGCGATGTTGGGGAAGGCGATATTGACGATCGTCGCGTCGACGAACGCAACCGCTACGCCCAGCGAGGCCACCGCTAGCACGGTCTGCGGAGAGGGCTGCCGTCGGCGTGGGACCACCAAGCTAGCCCGGGACTGCTCTGGCGCGGAGCGGTGACCACCGATCGCCTTCCATGACATGGGATCTCCTGGCTTAGGCGCCGAGGCGTGCAAGCAGGCGGGGGTCCGAATCGAGGGCCTTACGGGCCGCGTCTCGGCCGAGTCTGCGCATGCGGTCGATCGCCGTCCAGTCGAGCAGGCCGATCCCTTCGATGGCCGGCGTGATGACTAGGTCCGCTTGCATGCGCGCTTCCGCGACGGCATTCGTGCTGCCGACGGTCATACTGCGCACGATCGTCTCGGCGAACCGGGGGATCGTGTGCTCGCTGCCCGTCAGCATGCGCCTGACGGGCCGGCCGATGCGGACCCGCAGCGGGCGTTGCGCGGACATGAACTGGCGCTGCGCCCCGGTCGCGTCGACAGCGATCACCGGACCCTCTCCGCTGCGCGCCATCTCGGAGACAGGAAGGTTGTCCAGCACCGCGCCGTCCACAAGCAGCTGGCCGTGGCCGTCGGAAACCGGAGGGAACACGCCGGGGAGCGCGAGACTCGGGTATACCGCGTCGAAGAGACGGCCGGTTCGGTGCACGACCGCTTCCCTGCGGATCAGGTCGCAGCTGAGGCTGAAAAAGCGCAGCGGCAGCTCTTCGATCCGCCGTTCACCGAACACCTCGTGGAGCAGGCGCCGGGTCGTCGCGCCGCGGATAAAGGAGTAGGCAGGCAGCGTGAAGTCCCTGGTCGGGTTCTTCTTGACCAACCCGCGCACGCACAGGCCGTAGACCTCCTCCCCGTCGAGCCCCATTGCTGCCAGCGCCGCGACCAGGGCTCCCATGCTGACCCCGGCCACGCGATCGAAACGAAGGCCGGCCGCCCGCAGCTCTTCCAGTACGCCTATGTGGGCGAGCGCCCGGGCACCGCCGCCGGAAAGCACGATGCCGACTGCCCTGCCAGCGAGGCGCCGCGCCATAGCCTCCAGCGCCGTCTTCCTGTCCACGTGCTCCGCAATCACCTGCACCTCCCGGGGCTGCAGGATCTGGAGCGTCCCCTCATTCACCGCCGCGCCTATAGCGAGCAGCTCACAGCCACGCAAAGCGGAGACCTGCGCCATCCATGCCGCATCGGGCCGGCCGGTGCTGACAGCAAGCACGAGATCGGCTTCTGACAGGCACAGCCGTGTCCACTCCTCCTGCGGGTGCCCTGGCGCGACGAGCACGACCCGTTCCGAGCATCGTTCGGCCTGGGCAATGCTCGGTACGTCACCTGAAGTCAACCGCACGGTCGGGCCATGGGCGCCGAGCGCTTCGGCGAGCGTCTCGCCAACCTCGGCCGTTGGTGCGGCGCCATCGAGCCCGACGACGGCGATCATCCGCGGCGGGATGGCGGACACGTGCTGACTGCGGCTCACGGCGATCTGCGCGGCCAGCGCCCGGGCCATACCAATGGCGAAGCTTGGCACGTGCTCGATCAGGCTCTCGAATTCCGTCCTGTCGAGTTCCAGCAGCTCGCTGTCCCGCTGCGCCCGGGCCGAAGCCGAGCGGGCCCCCTCCTGCAGCAGCGCCAGTTCGCCAATCACGTCGCCGCGCCGCAGAACGCGCAGCAGGATTTCTGGCGGCCCCTCGCGGATCACGTCGATCCGGCCGCTGGCGACGATGAACATGCTATCGGCGGGATCGCCCTCCCGCAGGATCCAGCTTCCGGCCGGAACGTGCACCTCGCGTACCTGCCCGGTGAGTTGCTCGAGCAGCTTCTCGGGAAGACCGGCCAGGACAGGAGCCTGCCGGAGGAATGAAGTCGCCTGCATCCGGTTCAGGTGCGTGCTGGCATCCATGACACAGATATCCGTGCGGCCAACGCCCGGGCTGTCTTGCGCATACACGTGGGTTCTGCCGCTCCTGCGGGGCAGGTCCCCGTTGTCCCTGCGCGTATCATCTGTTGTCCTCCGCGGTAAGGGTGGTGGTGCCCCGGTATCTGTCGCTGGTCACGCGCTGCAATCTGCCGACGAGACTGGATAGCTGGGGTGCGTGCTCCTCGGAATTATTATCAGGTCCGCAGAAGCCCCTGGCTAGTGCGGTGACCCGCTCTAGCTCGCGAAGCCGGGCGCGCTCCGAAACCTGCAGTGCAGGCTCGTCATGGCGTGCATTTCCGGTTCCGCACCTTCATTTACTCGGAACGGAGCGGGCTTACTCTCCTGCCACTCCCGCTTGCCGCCTTCGTCGCCGACGTGTCTGGCGGGGTTCTGCTTGCCCGAGCCAAGGTCCCCTGACGAGCGCCGATGTCCAGCGCGGCGACGCACTCAGCCGCAGGCCACGGCGTAATTCAGCCAGGCGACCACGAAGGTGGAATTGTTGTCCTGTAGCCCGCCAGGCCCGGCAAGAATGCTCCCAGGGCAGCCCATATAGTAGTCGTAGCGATTAGGTCCCTGCGAGAAAGCGCCGCCGGTCTCCAGGCCGGATATGGTGATCGTACTGACCTTGGGAAGCTCATTGGTCCCGAAATTCTCGACGATCGCGCCGCCGATCGAAGCCTCGGAGTTCAGTGACTGGACGGTCTTGTAGGTGAGGTATCCCTGCTTCTGGACACCAGTGGTCAGGTCAGTGACATCGAACCAGAACTTCAGCTTGCAGTGCGTGCATGTCCCGGCGTATTCCACCTGCGCGTACATGCGGTCTCCAGGCTGCACGTTCATCAGCGCGCGTGCCGGGCCTGGAACCGCCTCCGCCCATGCGTAGTATGCGCTCGTCGCCGACCCGTGGTCCCTGCCTGCGCCAGATCGGAATGAGCGACATTTCCCCAAAGGCCGACCCAAACTGCGGCGCGACCCGCAGAAAACCGGCCGGGACCTCCGCTGCAACTAACAGCCGGGACCTTCTAGTAGGCCAGCGCGTAACGGATTCGCCGCACCGCGACTGTCTTCATGGCCATCCTTATCCCCTGACCTTCGGAAGGGTACCGCCGGCGACACGCCCAGTATGCGCGCGCGGAACACGCACGTCCAGAATGCCCGCTGCGTGAAAGCCGGATTCCATTGCTGCCAGTTCCGGATGGCTGAGCGCGACCACGGCCACGTCGTGAGCAGGAGCCCGGCGCACCAGTCTGCTCAACAAGCTCCAACGAGAACCAAACGCCTGTCATCTCAGTCTTAAGGGCAGGAGGGTTCGCAAACAGCAAGGATCCCAAAGCACCACAGGAGGACTGACATGAAGTACAGCCTCTCAAGGACCGGCCGCCGCGCAATCGCCGTCGCGGCCGGGACCGCCGTCGCCGCGCTGGCGATCACCGGTGCCGCCTTCGCGGCTACCTCGTCGGGCGCGTCACCCGGATCGGGCGCCGCACGCGCCGCCTCCGCCGTCATCCCCAAGTGCACCGCCGCGCTCGGCCAGTCCGGCAACGTCGCTGTGTGGGTCGCGGACGGCCAGGGGAACGGGGCGGCCGGGACCATCTACTACCCGCTTGAGTTCACCAACCTGAGCGGGCACACCTGCTCGATGGACGGCTTCCCCGGCGTGTCCGCGATCAGCCGCACCGGGCAGCAGCTCGGCAGCCCCGCGAACTGGGAGTCCGGAGGCGGCTTCGGAACGCCGCGCACCGTCACCGTCGCACCGGGCGCGACCGTCCACGCGATACTGGCGTATCACGACGTGGTGGTCAGCACCACGTCCGGATGCGATCCCGTTAACACCACGTTCCAGCTGCGCGTCTACCCGCCGGACCAGCGCGGCGCGACGTTCGCCTTCTTCGACCTGCAGGCTTGCTCGCACGCCGGGCCGATCTACCTCAGCGTCGGGCCCGTCAAGCCAGGCGTGGGCACTATCAACGGCTGACTCCAGCGCCTGCCCCGCGGGCCAGACCGACCCGCGGGGCAGGCCGGACCGCGTGCCACGCCGGACCCGCGCGATCGGCGACTGCTTCCCGGCGGAACCGCGTTACACAGACGCGAACAACCTGCCCGAGATGTCCGGGTGTTTCTGTACGCTAGCGTGCATGCTCAGTGACAGCGCACTGCTGCCTCGATCGAGAGGCGACATTGATGACGACCTCTCCCGGGCCAGACAGGACTTGCGGCACATACTTCGCAAGCGGAGGCTGACCTTCGCCGCATATGCCGCCGCGATCCTGATAGAAGCGTCCCTCATCGTCATGGGAATTTATACGAGCAGGCAGGGAGGGGGCTGGACCAGCTCCGCCGGAATTGGGGGATGTCTTCTTTTCTTCGGCTCGTTCGCACTCGTTTTTGGCCTCATGGAGGGTGACGGCAACCATTTCGATCTCTCCCGGGCAACGCTCGTTAAGCGGCAGAAAGTCGTTGAACAGCTAGTTATCGAGCGACGAGAATCGCTCATCGGGAGTCTTCGCGGCAAGGAAGCCGTTTACACCCGCTACCGCGAGGCCATGCCTGACCTAGTGGCACACTACAGAAAGCAAGCCAACCGGTACAGGCTAGCCAACAGTGCGCTTCAGGCGTTCGTGATAGTAGCCGCTCTCTCCGTATCGGCCATAGCGGGCCTCTTCGGCACGACATTCGACCTCCGCGCTCTCATAGTGGTAATCGCTCTGGCGATAGCTATTGCTTCCAGCATGGGCATCCTCTTCAGGCTGCGTGAACGCGGATCGCAGCTTCAGCAGACAGCCGATCAGATTGAGATAGAGTTCAGGGCTGTTGAGCTCGGGATAAATGCTTACGCAGATGCCCTCGACAAGACAGACGCGCTGCGGATCTTCGTCGAAAAAGTTGAGGAGCTCCGCGGCGAGCACATGATGCGCCAACGGCAACTCGATCAGCCCTCTGATCTCCGTTATGTGGATGTCTCCTCGATCAGCATCGACCGTCTCGGCAATTCCGGCTAAACGCCGGACGGCCCTCAGTCCTTCCGCGCGACCCCGCTCCACAAGACGCCAGGAAGAGCGGAGTCCCCGGGGCTTTCCGGTCGCCACTCATGCGTGAGCACCACACCGGGCGGGAGCAGGGACAGCCCGTCGAAGAAGCGCGTGACCTCTGCCCGGCTCCGCATCGTGAACTGCTGGGTCATCGATGAGTTCAGCCGCCGCCCCATCTCGGCCATCGCATCGGCCTGAATGTCGCTGGCCAGGTGCGAGATGACCACGAAGCTCCCGCTCGGCACCGCCGACACGAACCGCTCCACGAGCCCGTACGGATCTTCCGCGTCACTGAGCATGTGCAGCACCGCGACCAGCATGACGGCGACCGGCTGCCGGAAGTCCAGCAGCTTCGCCGCTCCCGCCAGGATCGTGTCGATGTCCTTGATGTCGGCGTCGAGGTAGGCGGTCTCGCCCTCCGGCCCGCTGGCCAGCAAGGCGCGCGCGTGCGCCAGCACGATCGGATCGTTGTCGACATAGACGACGCGCGCCTCGGGCGCCACGGCCTGCGCGACCTCGTGGGTATTGTTCGCCGACGGCAGCCCGGTCCCGATGTCCAGGAACTGCCGGATGCCCTCCTGCGCGGCCAGATAGCGCACCGACCGCGCCAGGAACGCCCGGTTCGCGCGCACCGACAGGACGGTCTGCGGGTGGATCTCCAGCACCTTGTCGCCGACCTCCCGGTCGACCGCGAAGTGGTCCTTGCCACCCAGCCAGTAGTCGTACACCCGGGCGATGTGCGCCACGCTCGTGTCGATCTTCGGCGGCTGGGGCTCTTCACCACTGCGCAGGAACTTGTCAGTCATCGGCGAACCTCACACCGACCGAGCATACCGGCGCGCAGGCCCGCACCGATGGCCGCGGAAGCCGCGAGCCACCGCACAACTGGCTGAAGAGGTCCCCGAATTCCGCTGTGCATGCGGGCATGCCCCAAGGCTAAGACGGCATTGCGGTATATATAGCGTGAGTCTCAAGCGGTGACCGGTATGGAGGACATAATGCGCGACGCGGCCCTGCTCGGCGCCAGGCTGCTGCTCGGCGGGTACATGTTTATCCACGCTTCGCAGAAGCTGCTGGGGAAGTTCCACGGCCCCGGCCTGGAGAAGATCGGTGAGATCTTCGAGAAGAACGGGCTCGCGCCCGGCAAGCAGATGGCCACCGCCGCCGCCGCGACGGAGATCACGGGCGGGATCCTCACGATCACCGGGATCGCCGA
>JASHXJ010000035.1 GCA_030043595.1 Trebonia sp. | reverse complement strand
GGCGATCGACGATTGACCCGTGCGGGTTCTTTTCGTCAAGCAGGACCACGCCTCGCCCGGGGGGCTGGTCGAGGATGCCTTCGCCGGCCTCGGTTACGACGTGTCCGAGTTCACCGTGGTACCGCGCGAGCGCTACCACGCGCCTTCGGTGACGGTGACGTTCCCCGATCCGGGCGGTTATGACGCGATCGTCGCGTTCGGCGCGGCGTGGGCGGTGTACGACGACGACGCGATCGGGACCTGGATACACGACGAGATCGCCTTCACCCGGGCGGCGCTCGGTCTCGGGGTGCCGGTGCTCGGGATCTGCTTCGGCGGGCAGATGCTCGCCGCCGCGGCGGGCGGCGAGGTGACGCGCGCGCCGCGGCCGGAGATCGGCTGGACCCTGATCGATACCAGCGACCCGGAGCTGATCGACGCGGGCCCGTGGTTCCAGTGGCACTTTGACCGGTTCACGCTGCCGGCGGGCATCCCGGTGCTCGCCAGGACCGCGCTGGCGAACCAGGCGTTCGCTTTCGGCCGCGCGCTGGGGCTGCAGTTCCACCCCGAGGTCACGCCAGCCGTGCTGGACTGCTGGCTGGAGACCGGGGGCGCGGCGGCGCTCGCCGAGGCGGGCGTCGACGTCGGCGCGCTGCTGGCGCAGACCCGGCAACTGCTCGGTGCCGCCGCGGACCGCACCCGCGAACTGGTCCGCCGTTTCGTCAGGGACGTCGCGACCGCTGACATCGGCGAATGCGACCGTTATCACACGCTGCCTGTGACGGGGGAACCTGTCTAGCCGTTAGCGTGAGTGTGTGCCGCATGCGATCGCTGAAGCTCTCGCCATCTTCGCTGCGGGGCTTGCGGCAGGAACCATCAACACGGTGGTCGGCTCCGGCACGCTGATCACGTTCCCGACGCTGCTGGCCTTCCACTACGCGCCGGTGCTTGCCAACGTGAGCAATAACGTCGGCCTTGTGCCTGGCGTGGCGAGCGGCGTGCACGGGTACCGGGCCGAGCTGCGCGGGCAGCGCGAGCGCGTCCGCATGCTCGGCACGGCGTCGCTGTGCGGCGGGCTGGTCGGGGCGATCCTGCTGCTGGTGCTGCCCGCGGACGCGTTCAAGGCGATCGTCCCCGCGCTGATCGGCATCGCGCTGGTGATGGTGGTGGTCCAGCCATGGCTGGCGAAGTGGGTAGCTGGACGGCAGCGGGCCGACGGTGGCGCGAACGCGGCGAGCGTGGCGGGCGGTCCTGACGCGGGCGGCGCGGCGGACGGTGCTGCCGAGGCGGGCGGCGGGGAGGTGGCGGTCGCGGTGAGCCCGGCGCGTGCGGCGACCGGGGGGCCGGTGCTGTGGGCGCTGGTGTTCTGCACCGGGATCTACGGTGGCTACTTCGGCGCGGCGCAGGGCGTGCTGCTCATCGGTCTGCTCGGTGTCGCGTTCACCGACAGCCTGCAGCGGGTGAACGCGGTGAAGAACGTGCTGGCCGGCGTCGTCAACGCGACCGCCGCGATCATCTTCATCGCGTTCTCGCACGTCGCCTGGGGGGCGGCCGGGCTGATCGCGGCGGGGTCGGTGCTCGGCGGCCAGCTCGGCGCCAGGGTCGGCCGTCGGCTGCCGCCCTGGGGGCTGCGGATGGTGATCGTCTGCGTCGGCACCGCCGCCCTGGTCAAGCTGCTGGTCTGAGCAGCCCCGCACCGCCCGCGCAGCGGGTTGGTTATTCCGCCGCAGGCCCCCGGTGCGTAGCCTGCTGCTGTGAGCGCAACAGCAGACACCGGTGTCGGCCAGCCCGGCTTCATCGCGCGCCATGGGTTGCTGTCGGCCGAGGCGACCACCATGGCGCGTGAGGTCGCGGAGCGGATCAAGACGCATGACGTGCGCACGGTGCGGCTGGCCGTGGTCGACCAGCATGGCGTGCCGCGCGCCAAGTCGCTGTCCTCCGCGGCCGGGGTCGCCGCGCTGTCCAACGGGCTCGACTTCTCCGGCGCCATCTACAGCCTGGACTCGGGGAACCAGGTGTTCGTGCCCGCGTTCGCGCGCGGCGGCGGCTTCGGCATTGAGGAGTTCACCGGGTTCCCCGACGTGGTCCTGGTGCCGGACCCCTCGACGTTCCAGGTGCTGCCGTGGGCGGACCGGACCGCGTGGCTGCTGTGTGACGCCTACTTCGCCAACGGGCAGCCGGTGCCGCTCGACCCGCGCGGACTGCTGCGTCGGCAACTCGCCGCACTCGCCGAACTCGGGTACGACTACGTCGCCGGGCTCGAGATCGAGTTCTACATCGTGTCCCCGTCCGGCGGCCCGCTTGCCCCGCAGGACGCCGGGTTCACTCCCCCGGCGCCGGCCGTGTCCGCGTTCGAGCGCGGGTACCAGTACCTGTCGGAGGTCCGGCTCGACTCGATGTCCTCGGTGCTGGAGGCACTGCGGGACGCCCTCGGCGCGGTCGGCATGGCGCCGCGGTCGATGGAGGACGAGTGGGGCCCCGGCCAGCTCGAGTTCTCCTTCGCGCCGATCAAGGGCCTGGCCGCGGCGGACGCGGCGTTGCTCTTCCGTTCCGCGGTCAAGCAAGTGTGCCAGCGGCGGGGGCTGCTCGCCACGTTCATGTGCCGCCCGGCGCTGCCGAACTTCTTCTCCTCGGGCTGGCACCTGCACCAGTCGCTGGCGTCGCGCCCGGCGGGCTCGAACGCGTTCGCGTCCGCCTCCGGGCCGCTGTCGGAGGTGGGGTCGCAGTACGTGGCCGGGCTGCTCGAGCACGCGGTGCCGTCGCTGGTGTTCGCCGCGCCGACGGTGAACGGGTACAAGCGGTTCCGGCCGTACTCGTTCGCGCCGGACCGGGTGTGCTGGGCGGTGGAGAACCGCGGCGCGCTGATCCGGGTGCAGGGCTCGCCCGGTGACGCCAGCGCGCACGTGGAGAACCGGATGGGCGAGCCCGCGGCGAACCCCTACCTGTACCTGGCCGCCAATATCGCCGCCGGGGCCGACGGGGTGCGACGAGGACTGACGCCGCCCGCGCCGGTCGACGCCGACCCGTACGCGGCTCCGGCGCAGCCGCTGCCGACCTCGCTGGCGGCGGCGGTCAAGGCGCTCGACGGAGACGGCTTCTTCCGTTCGGCGTTCGGCGACACGCTGATCGACTACCTGGTGATGATGAAGCGGGCCGAGATCGGGCGATACGAGGCGGCCCTCGCCGCGGCGGGTGCGGCCGACGCGGCGGACGAGGTCAGCGACTGGGAAATGCGCGAATACTTCGAGTTCTTCTAGCCACTGCGGCGCGGCGATCCGTCCACGGCGGCGGCGAGGGCAGGAGCTGGGGCGCCGCGGGGGGAATGCGGCGCCCCAGGCTTAACCCAGTACAGAACTCAGTACAGGCCGACGATATTGCCGTCCTCGTCCAGGTCGATGCTGATGGCGGCGGGCTTGCTCGCCAGGCCGGGCATGGTGCGCATGTCGCCGCAGATCGGGTAGACGAAGCCGGCACCGGCCGATGCCCGGACCTCTCGCACGGGGAGCCGCCACCCGGTGGGGGCGCCCTTGAGCGCCGGATCCGAAGAGATCGACAGGTGCGTCTTGGCGATGCACACGGGAAGGTTGCCGAACCCGTTGCGCTCGTAGGTGTCCAGCTGCCGGGATGCCAGTGCGGTGTAGTCCACGCCGTCAGCGCCGTAGATCTTCTTTGCGACCGTCTCGATCTTGTCTCTGAGCGGCGCCTCGAGGGGGTAGAGGAACGAGAACGAG
>JASHXJ010000034.1 GCA_030043595.1 Trebonia sp. | reverse complement strand
CGCGGCAGGGCGCCGGACAGCTGATCCAGGGCATGGCGGCGAGCCAGCCGGGGAAGGCGGGCACGATCCTGCAGATCTTCACGGCGACGCTGGCTGGCGAGCTGCTCGGTCACATGAGCCCCGGCGCCGCGGCCGGGATCCTGACGGCGATGCCGGTGGCGGAAGCGGCACGGATCCTCAAGGAGGCCCATCCGCGGACCGCCGCCCGGGCGCTGAGCGAACTGCCGAGCGGCTTCGCCGCGCAGCTGCTGCGGAGCACGGACGAGCGGCACGCCGCGCTGGTTCTCACCCACGTGGCGCCGTCCGGTGTCGCCGCCATGCTGGCCGAGGCGCCCCCCGACCTGAGCACGCGGCTGCTGACCCGGCTCAGCCCGGCGTTCCGCGACCTGGTCATGCGCCGGATCTAGGCACTACACCCCTTCTCGGGGGTCGGCACCTGACCAGGCCGCGCGGAGCAGCCGCCGCAGGTCGCCGGTGGTCACGGGGCGCGGGTTGCTAGGCGGGACGGCGGGCAGGATCGCGTCGGCCGCCTCGGGAATGGATTCCTCGGCGAAGCCGTAGTCGAGCAGCGCCCGGGGTGCGTCCAGTTCGCGCCGCAGGTCCTGCAGGCCGTCGATCGCACGGCTGGTGCCGAACGCGGCGGCGATCCGCCGCTCCGCTTCCGGGGTCGCGGCGCCGTTGAAGGCGAGCACGTAGGGGAGCACGACCGCGTGCGTCTGGGCGTGCGGCAGGTTGTAGGCGCCACCGAGCACATGGCAGATCTTGTGGTGCAGCGCCGAGCCCGCGGAGGCGAACGCCACCGCGGACAGGTATGCCGCGTAGAGGGCGTGCTCGCGGCCTTCCAGGTCGAACGGTTCGGCGACGACGCGAGGCAGGCCGTCGGCCAGGGACCGGATGCCCTCGGCGGCGAACGCGGCGTTGATCGGGTCGGCGTTCGGGGCCCACATCGAGTCGACGCAGTGCGCGAGCGCGTTCAGCCCCGAGGCCACGCTCATCGGGACCGGGAGGGTCAGGGTGAGCGTGGCGTCGTAGACGATGACCTTTGGCAGCACCGTCGGGTCGATGCCTGTCGTCTTCCGCGCACCCCGGGTCAGGCCCCACACCGTGGTCGCCTCGGACCCGGCGTAGGTGGTGGGCACGGCGACGATCGGCAGGCCCGTTGTCATGGCGATCGCCTTGGCCAGGCCGGTCGTCGACCCGCCGCCCACGCTGACGAGGACGTCCGCCTGTGCCGCCGCGGCGGCCTGGCGGCCGTGCTCGGCGACCTCGACCGGGACGTGCATGACCACGTCTTCATGCCAGATCGCGATCGGGAGGTTCTTGGTGATCCCCTCGGCCAGGTCCTTCTCGGCCTCGGCGGCGATCACCATGACCCTGGACGCCTTGAGGTTCTCGATCTCGCGCTGCAGGCTGGCGGCGGCCTCGCCGGAGCCGAAGCAGACCCGCTGTGGCAGGTTGTCGTGGACGAATCGCATATCCCCTATCATCCGCCACCGGCCCGGCAGCGGTCCAAGTGCGATGTGGAGCCGCCCACAACCAGACATTTCCGAACACGATCCGTATAATCGGGTTCGCGGACGCCACCATCTCAGATCCTTATGAGTAAGCGAAGAACGCCTGTTGAGGCATCCGCTGGGTCAGCACGAATCTCAAGCCGCAGGGGGAGGTGGTACGGCTGCGGGTCGACCACGAGCAGCCGGCCTCTCCCGACTTCGAGGAGCCGAGTCCGGGCGCGCCTGCCCGGCGGCGGGAACCGCGGCACCGGGATACCGCCCCGTACACCGGTCTTTACACGGGTCCGCAGACTGGCGAGCAGCTTGCCGGGCTCAGTCATCTCCAGACCATCGCCAGCGAGCAGGCTGCGGCGAGCGCCCTGGGTGTCATGCCCAAGATCAGGCTGCCGGCGGCGGTCACAGGCGAGCTGCCGCTTCCGCCTCGCAAGCCACGCGGCTGGCTGGCCACCCGCGTGCCGTGGCCGCTGTTCGCGATCCTGATCGTTCAGGCTGGGCTGTCGCTGCGCCTGATCTGGAGCAATACGGCATTCTCCGACGAGGCGCTGTACATATGGGCGGGACGCCTGGAGTGGTCGCACTGGCTCCATGGCACGGCTCTTCCTGACTTCCCCACGTATTTCTCCGGTGCCCCTACCGTTTATCCGCCACTGGCGGCGCTGGCCGCGGTCGACGGCCTTGCCGGTGCCCGGATCCTGTCGCTTTGCTTCATGCTGGCGGCGACATGCTGCCTTTACGGCACGGGTTGCCGGCTCTATGGCCGCACCGCCGGTACTGGCGGCGCCGCCTTGTTCGGCGTATTCGGCATGACACAGGTGCTCGGGGCATTTGCCACCTACGATGCGATGGCCTTGTTCCTGCTGGCCGCCGCGACCTGGCTCACCGTGCGTGCGTCGGGACCGCTCGGTGAACTTCCGCTGATGGCGGCCGCGATCCTCATCGCACTCGCCGACGCCGCGAAATATGCGGCAGCGTTGTGGGATCCGGTGATCTTCGCGATAGCCGGCCTGGTGGCGCGCGGCGGGGTGCGCCGGGGAATCTTCCGCACCCTTCGCCTGACCGCATATGTGGCGATCCTGGTGGCGTTCGCACTGCACATCGCCGGACACGAGTACATCCATGGCCTCATGTTCACGACTCTTGCCCGCAAGCTGCCGTCCAACGCGACACCAGAGGCTGTCCTGCTGATGTCCTGGGGCTGGCTGGGTGCGCTGATGACCGTCGCCGGCCTCGGTGTCTTCCTCTCCTGGAGTGACGGCAGGCGCAAGTTCTCGCTCGCGACCGTGCTCCTGGCCGCGTGTCTGCTGGCGCCAGTGGAGCAGGCCAGGATCGGCACCACCACATCCCTGCACAAGCACGTGGTCTTCGGCGCCTGGTTCGCCTGCATTGCCGGCGGCTACGCGATCCAGCGCATGTCCCGGCTCGACGTCAGGCCAGCATGGGCCGTGGCGATGACCGCGCTCGCGGCGGCGGTGGTGCTCATTCCCGGGCAATCACAGGCGACCTTCATTTACGAGACATGGCCTTCATTCGCCAAGACGATGCCAGCCATGTCCGCCGCCATCTCCGCGGACGGCTGCCCCTGCCTGATGTACGCGACGAGCGTTTCGCAGTACTACCTGGACCTTAGCTCGACCGAGGTCACTAATCCGGACACAGCCGTTCTCGATGGCCTGAAAGGGACATCAGCGGCCACGGACGGGATCGCCCGGGGCTATTACGGAGTCGTGGAGATAGACGCTAACGATCTCCTGGCGCCAAGAGACTACACGATCGTCAGAGCCGCCCTCCAGAAGTCTGTTTACTACCGCCTGATATCCGTTGTTCCCTGGGCCGGCCATCCGGCGACCCCAAGCGAAGTATGGGAAAGGGTGGAACCGTGACCACTTTCATACACATAGAGCTCGGTGTCCTGGCGTTCTGGACGGCCGTCGTCGTTGTCGCATGCGTGGCGATCCGCGTGGGATGGCGTCGCGGCCGCAAAGCAGGTGACATATGACGGAGATCCCCCGGATCACGTACCGCGGCTTCCGCCGCCTGCCATTGCTCCTGCTCGCGCTCATGATCCCGGTTTTCTCGGAAGCCATCCGCAGGGCGGTAATCCCGCTGCACGGTGAGCTGCAGATAGAGCTGGTGGCCGCGTGGATCGTGGTATTCGGCTACAACCTCTACATCTATGCTATTTCCTGGCTGGAGAAGCCTTTCACCGTGACGGAGCGGCAGCAGGGCATTCTCGACAGGCTGTGGGTCACGGTGATCATTCCCGTCTTCAACGAGGATCCGGCCGCGCTCGACCTCTGCATCCGCGCGGTCATGGAGCAGGAACGCCTTCCCCAGGAGGTCGTCGTCGTCGACGACGGATCGACGGTCGCGTACCCCGGCGTGCGCTCGTACTGGGAGCGGATGGCGCCATATGGGGTGCGCTTCGGGTGGCTCCGCCAGGCGAACGCCGGTAAGCGGCACGCCCAGGCGAAGGCGTTCCGGAATAGCAGCTACGCGCATATTTTCGTGACGGTGGACTCAGACACCGTCCTCGAGCGGCGGGCGATCGCGGAAGGCCTGAAGCCGTTCGCGGACCGGAGCATCATGTCCGTTGCCGGGATGGAGCTGGGCCTGAACATGAAGCGGAACTGGCTCACCCGGGTAACCGCATGCCGGCAGCTCATCTGGCAGGTGACCGTGTGCGCGGCCCAGTCCGTCCGGGGACAGGTGCTGGTGAACCGGGGCACGTTCGCGCTGTATCGCGCTGGCGTTGTATGGCGGTATCTGGAGGCTTACGAATCCGAGACGTTCTTCGGCCGGCCGGTCAGCATGTCAGACGATTCCTATCTCACGCTCTTCTGCCTTCTGGAGGGACGGACGGTGCAGCAGCCGACGGCGGTGCAGTTCACCCTCCTCCCAGAGAATCTCTCGCACCACATGCGGCAGTGGATGCGCTGGATGAGAGGATCCACGGTCCGCAGTATCTGGCGGATCAGGTACCTGCCGGTGGCTTCCCTCGGCTGGCTGTTCACGGTGGCCTCCCTGTGGTCGCTGTTCGTGTCGACGAGCGTGACCATCGTGAGCCTGGCGTACTGGCATGCAGGGGCCCACGTCATACCACTGATGCTCTGGTCAGCGGCCGGGTTTGGCTACGCGGGTGCCATGCGGATATTCCAGTACCGGCGCAGCGACGACAGCGCCGCAGACCTGCTGGACACGTTCTGCGCTAGCATCCTGGCAGTCACCTGGTCCATGACATTCCTGAAGGTGCTGCGCCTGTATGGGATATTCACCTGCAAGAAGGCGGGAGCAGGATGGGGGACTCGGCAGCAGAAGGCAGAGGTCGCGGTATGAGCGGGATGCGGCAGGCCGTCGGCATCCTGGCGGTGGCCGTTGTGGCGCTGCTTCCCGTAAGCGCGTGCAGTGTCGTGAGCAGGATGGCGCACAAGGCCGCCGCGCAAGGGAACCCAACGCCCATGCCGACGATAGCCAGAACGCCACTGGCGAGCAAGCTCATCGGATATACGACGCCCAATTTCCCGCATGACGTTGCCACGTTCCAGCAGGTAGAAAAGGCAACGGGAATACACGCCAGGATCGCCTCGTGGTACACGCCGATGACGCTGAACTTCGATCCTGTCCAGGTGGCGAAAATAAGCGCCCAGGGTGTCCTGCCACTCCTGGAAATCGACTCAGACGCTATTCCGCTCACACAAGTCGCGGACGGCGCGTGGGATAAGCATTTCATCGCGTACGCGCGCGCGGTCGCTGCCTACTCCTCGCCGATAGCCATCGATTTCGACCACGAGTTCAACGGTCCCTGGTTCAAGTGGGGTTATAAGTACACATCTCCGGCGGTGTTCGTGGCCGCATGGCGGCGCATCGTGACGATCTTCCGGGAAAACGGCGCCACGAATGTGACCTGGATCTGGAATCCCAACGTTAAGTTGCCCTCAACCACGGCGATCGAGCCCTGGTACCCGGGGAACCAGTACGTGACGTATGTCGGGCTCGACGGGTATTTCAGCCAGCCCTCGTACACGTTCACCACGGTGTTCGCTCAGACGCTCACCCAGGTGAGCACTTTCTCCGATAAGAGCATACTTATCACAGAAACCGGAGTGGGTCCCGGGCCACAGCGCGCCGCGCAGATCGACAGCCTGTTCCAGGGCCTGGAGGCGACGCCGCAGATCATCGGCTTCATCTGGTTCGACTACAACAAGTCCGCCGGGCATGACTGGGCTCTGCAAGGCGACCCGAAGGCACTCAGCGCCTTCCACGCGGACGCGGTCGAGTACCAGAAGAAGTCCTGAGTGCCGCCGCGCCTGCACGCCAGTCCCCTCAGTTCGCGCCCAGGTATGTCGCTACCGCCGCGGTGAATGCCGCGAGGGCGTCCGGGTCGTCTTCCAGCCGCCAGTCCTGGTGGTAGAGGCCGGCGTGCTGCGCCTCGTCGAACCAGACGACCCCGGCCAGACGCGCCGCGCGGACGCCCGCGAACAGCTCGTCGATCTGGCTTTCCCGGTCCGTGGTGGTGCCAACGGCGGTCTCGGCGATCAGCACCGGCGCGCTGCTGAACGCGCGGACGTCCGCGATGGTCGAGCCGAACACCGAGCCGAAGGTATCCGTGGCGAGGGAGTAGTAGCCGTCGATACCGATCCAGCTGACCCACGCCGCCCCTGGCCACCACTGGCTCAGCGAGCTCGCCGCCCCGTCGATGGAGTTGACCGTCCAGAGCCAGGTCACGTTGGCCGCGCCCGCGGCCCGGAAGACTCGCACGATGTGCCGCCAGGCGGCCACGAAGGTCGCGGGCGGCGTGTGGCCCTCGCCCCATGAGTACCAGGTGCCGTTCATCTCGTGCCCGAAGGACAAGATCACCGGGTGGCCGAACGCCACGACGGCGTCCGCGTAGGAACGCAGATAGCCGTCCGAGCCCCCCGCGACGATGGAGCCGAGACTCACGCCGCTCGGCTGCAGCTGGACGAGCACGTAGGCGTCGTTTTCCCAGGCCGTCTGCGCGAACGACGTGCTGAACGGGTCGTTCCATGGCGAGTAGTACACGGCGATCCTGGGCTTGACGCCGGTCGCGCTGGCGAACTCCGTGATCTGTGACCAGCTGCCGGGCGCTCCCGGTTCATAGACGCCGACCAGCGGGCTTGCCGGGGCCGGGACCGGGGTCAGCGGCGGCCGCGACGTCAGCGGGGTCAGGCATCCCGAGACCGCGAGCACGACGGTCGCGGCCACCGCCGCTACTGGGCCCTTTCGCAACAATGACGCCTCCACGCGGAGGAAATCCTACGGTAAATCGCGTGACAGGCTCAGCAGTGACTCCAGAGCGGAGCGCAACTGCCGTTCCGGATCATCGGGAAGCGTCACCGAGCGCCAGCCGATGAACTTGTCCGGTCTGATGAGCAGGACCCCTTCTTCTTCCACCTCGCGGATCCGCGCCCAGTCGTAGTAGATGTCGGTGACCTCGCGGCCCGGGCCGATGATCACGGTCTCCAGCGGGATGCCGAGGTCTGCCCCTACCTTGGCGGCGGCGTCGGCCCAGGCCTCGCCGGCGATCCCGGTGATCAGCGTGAACCGGGTATACGGAGCCAGATCCAGGGTGGACAGCTTGCGGGCGGCGTCGCCGACCCAGACGTGCGGCAGGTGCGAGCCGGGCACGGTGGAGGCCTGGTAATACAGCTCAGGGTCGCGCTCCGGTTGCGGCCGTTCAGATCCATCCCGAACGATCCCGGCCGACTCGTAGAACTGGCCAAGTTCCACGCCGTGCGCGTTGAACTCGTAGTTCTTCAGCTCCATCGCCTTGACAAGCGCCTGGCGCTTGGCCTTGCCGCGCGGGGTGTTGGCCTTGCGCTCTTCGATCTGCTGCCGCATCTGCGCTTCGGTCTCGGCCTCGGTCAGCCCGAGCACCTCGAAGAACTGCACGAACTCGCGGCTGGACTGGTTGGCCCTGGTCACGATCTGCTTCGCGACCGGGGCGCGCTCGGCCGAGTAGGTGTCGAGCAGGTCTGGGCCTGCCTGGCCGCGGATTACCGCGGCGAGCTTCCAGGCGAGGTTGTAGGAGTCCTGGATGGAGGTGTTGGAGCCGAGCCCGTTGCTCGGCGGGTGCCGGTGCACCGCGTCGCCAGCGCAGAACACCCGCTGCTTCTGCAGGTGCGTCGCGTACATCTCGTTGTTGCCCCACAGCGAGGTGCCGGTGATCTCCACCTCGAGGTCGGGCATGCCGAGCAGGCTGCGGACGATCTGGACGGCTTTTTCCGTGTCGACGACCGGCGGTGGCTGGCTGATGTCATAGCCCCAGACGATCAGCCACTCGTTCCAGGTCCGGACCATGCGGACAAGTCCGGCGCCGATTCCGCCGACGTTGGAGCCAGGCTGGATCACCCAGTACAGCACCGAGGGGCGCGTGGCTACGTAGCGGGAGATATCCGCCTTGAAGGTGATGTTCATCGACCCTGCGATGTCCATCGCGCCTTCCATCGGAAGCCCGATGTGCTCGGCCACGAGCGAGCGTGCGCCGTCGGCGCCGATCAGGTACCTCGCCCCGATCGTGTACACGGCGCCGGTGAGCCGGTCGCGGACGGTCGTGTGCACGCCGTCTTCGTCCTGGGTGTGCGAGACGTACTCGGTCGAGAACCGGGCCTGGGTGCCGCGGGCGGCGGCGTTCTTGACCAGGATCGGCTCCAGGTAGGTCTGCGGGATGTCGCAGATCAGGCACGGCGACGCGAGCTGATAGTCGGCCTCCCGTGCCGGGTGCGTGCCCCACGTGCGGATTCTTCCGATCTCCTCGCCGGCGATCGACGTGCAGAACACCGTGTCGCCGACGAGCTCGTGCGGTGTGGCGTCCGCCAGTACCTGCTCCTCGATGCCCAGGTCGCGGAAGATCTCCATCGCGCGCTGGTTGGTGATGTGCGCGCGGGGGGTGTTCGCCGTCCACCGGTACTTGGTGATCACGATGTTCGGGATGCCGAGTGTGGCCAGGCACAGCGCGGCCGCGCCGCCGGCCGGGCCGGACCCGACGATCAGGACGTCGGTTTCCACGGTCGTTCCGGCTGGGACCTCAGTCTCGGCGAGACCGTCCTCGAAGTCGGGCATCGCGCGCACCTCTCTCCCGGTGCCCGCCGGGCCGCGGCGCCGACCCTGGCACCGGCGTACGGGCACTCATTTGTGCGCGATTGTGCCTAGTGGTGACCGCCGCCCCCAAGGATCCGGCCTGAGGATGGCGGAAATGAGAAGCGGTAGAACGGAGTGCTACCACTCGCCGCTGACGCCCCTGACGTCGCTGGCGCGCTCGCCGAAGTGGGCGCGGAAGACGTGGGAGAAGTACGTCACTGAGGTAAAGCCGCACCTGGCAGCGACGTCGGCCACGGTCTCGTCCGCGCCGGCCCCCCGCGCCAGCACCGAGTAGGCGAGCTGCAGCCGACGGGACAGGACGTGCCTCGGGACTGAAGTGCCGTCGGCGGCGAAGACCCGCGAGAGCTGCCGCTCGCTGATCCCGACCGCCGCCGCGACCTGATCGGCGCCCAGGCTCGGGTCGGTCAGGTGCTCCTCTATATAGGAGCGCGCCGCAGCGCGGTGGGCCACTGCCCCGGCCGCCGCGCGGCCCGCCAGCAGAACCGCGACCAGATCCAGCACAGTGCGTTCGTCGGCCGGCCGGGGATCGACGGTTCTGGCCACCCGGCTGGTGATGGCGGCGAGGGCGCGGGCATACCGGTTCAGCCCGCCGCCGCCACCAAAGGCTGTAATCACCGGCTTGCTGGGGAACGTCACGGGCAGCGCCACGCGGGGCACCTTGACGACGAGTTCCTCGAGCCCGCGCGCGAATCCCCGGGTGAAGGGGTGATCCGTCTGGCAGACCAGCGCGCTGCCAGGCCGTAGCACGTGCGCACCGCCGCGGTCCCGGAACCAGGCGTCTCCCCGCAGCGTCAGGTAGACGGCGATCGCGTCGGCCGGGGTCCTGCTGATGACGTCTGCTGTGCGCGCCACGCCGTGGGCCGACCCGGACACCCGGGCCAGCTGGATCTGGGGGAGCTGAACGTTCAGTTCGGTCGCCTCGAGGGATCCGGCCGCACGGATGTCCAGGCCGATGAGCGCGGTGGCGTTGTGCGTCTCCCACAGTTCGACCCGGCGTGCGTCTGGCAGGCCAACGGTCGAGAAGACGCTGGGAGCCGGATCCGCGGGCCGTATTGCCCGGCCGCTTCCTGATTCGGGGTCAGCGCCAGGTCTCAAGCGCATCTCGCGCCCGCACCTCGGACCTGTCCATAGCGCAATTGTCCTGTCCTGCCGCCGGACCGCTCAAGGGGCCGGGGAAAGTCGAGCGTACTCAAGCCCTCAGAAGCGCTCGGGATGCCAGTACACGTCCTCGGCCGCACCGAACAGCGCGCTGTCGACCGCCTCACGTCCCTGCATGAACGAGTAGTCCTGGTTGCACGACTCGTAGCGCCAGCCCCCGAACCGGCCGCGGCTGTACACGCCGTGCGCGAGCAGCCTGTCGTTCACCTGGGCGAGGACGTCGTCGCGGCCCAGTGTGGGGACGGGATAGCCCATGGGGATCGTCCGGTGCCACCTGCTGCGGATCAGGCTAGGGTCGGCCCCGAGGGCCCGCAGTGAGGAGATCGTGCCATCGATCGCGTCCGACGCGGTGGTCGGCTCCGAGCCAAAGGACGGTACCTCGCACAAGATGTTCCAGCGGCCCGGGCCGGCGTTGCCGGCATCGTAATTGCTGAGCATCGTCGCCCGGTACCAGGGGACGCCGCGATCTGGGCAGTACAGCCAGGTCTTGCCGGCAAGCGCCTGCGGCGGGTCGCCCCGCAAGCCCACGCCCACCACGTGTACAGTGCTCGCGCGCAGGCGAGCGCTCAGCCGCTCCTGCCCGGTCCAGCGCATCGCCGTCGTGATCGGGCCTGTGCTGACGCAGTACTCATAGCTGATCCTCCGGCCGTCGGCCAGCTCTGCCGTACGACTGGCGAGGTCCAGGTTCTTGACCTGCGTGTTCAGCTGGAGACGGGCACGCCCGAGCACACGGTCATGAATGGCCTCCCACAGCGCGCCGGTACCGCCCACCGGGTAGGGGAAGCGCTCGGCAGGCGGCTTCGCGCCGGTGGCCAGTGTGAGCACTGGGACGTTACGCTCGCCGCTGCCATTGCGCAGCGAGGTCCACCGATGGTCGACCATGTCCAGCGGCGTGGTCCACATCTTCACGTTGTAGGGCTCGAAGAACCGCTCGTAGAGGACCTGGCCGAAGCTGTTGCGGTAGTAGTCGGCGAGATGCTCGGCCGGCGCGTCCGGGCGCAGGTCCGTGGGCAGCTCGGTGAGCTGCTGCTGGATCGGCGTGGGCACGAGCGTCTCCGGCCCTGTCCCTTCCAGCCAGACCCAGCCGTTGCGGGTTACCTGGTTCATTGTCACGCCGCTGAGCTCAACGGCCTGGTCGAACTCGGGGAAGTGGCTGTGGATGACGTGACCGCCGAGGTCCCAGGTGAAGCCCTCGGCGTCGGTCACGGACGATGCCAGGCCGCCGACCCTGTCGCTGGAGTCGACTATGACGAAGTCCTCGCCCAGTTCAGTCAGCCGGACCGCAGCGCCGGTCCCGGTTGGTCCGGCGCCGATGATAAGGAAGCGTGTCTGCCAGGGCACCGTCAAATCTCGATGGTCAGTCGCACCGATTCAAATCCCTCGGCGTAGGTCCGGCGGCAGGCATGGCCGTAGTAATCGGCCGAGCTGCGGACCCGCGATGCGCTGACCTTCCTGCTGGCCTCTGCCTGGCTGGCGTGGGACAGCACCGCGTCGATCTTCTTGTCGAGCGAGTCGGAGATGTCGACGTAGGCAGTCGGGCTGAACTGCAGTGACGAGGGCGCCTCGTAGCACATCACCGTCGAGATCCAGCGGGCCGCCCCCATGGTGCACAGGGCCACCGCGCGGTGGTCCTGGTGGCTGTCGTTCGGCGAGTGCGTGTAAACGATCGTCGCATCGACGCGCTGGATGGCGTCCTCGATCAGGTGGACAAGCTCCAGCTCATGCAGGGAGACCTGGCAGTCCGTGATCCCGGTGCCCCACAGCAGTGTGTGCACGCCGAGCACCTCGACCGCACGCTCCTGCTCGGTCACCCGCTGATCGGTCTCCCCGGGTCCTACCTCGCCGCGTGTCACCACCAGCATGGCAACCTGGTCCCCAGCCGCCACATGCCTCGCCAGCGTTCCCCCGCAGCCCAGCTCGATGTCATCGGGGTGGGCGCCGATCGCCAGCACCGACTTGCCCGTCATGACTCGCCCTGCCTGGAAGTCTTGTCCATCTCCGTTGACGGTCGTGGTCCGCGCATGACACCACCCCCCGGACCTGTCTAGACCATCAATATGAGAACGCGGATATCTTACGACTGATCGGGTACGTCGCGTTTCCTTATGCACCAATTCGCCACATCAGCGTTGGCCGGACGTGCTGGCGGACAGCATGGCGCAGAGCCTGCGTGGCGCTGGGCTCAGCGGAATCCGGCGATTACTGGCCTATGCGCCCGTCGATCCGCTCGCGCAGCAGGTCGGCGTGACCCATGTGGCGGGCGTACTCCTCGATCATTCCGACCAGCGCCTCGCGCAGCGACATGAGCCCTCCGCCACTGCCATGCCGATTCAGCGGATCGTCGCCGGTGATGTCCAGACTGGGCGCCCCGGCCACGAACCGCGTGGCGAAGTCCACCTCCGCACGCCATGCGTCCCATGCCTGCGCGACCACCCGGGGATCAGGAACCGCGCCGTCGAAGTCGCCGTCACGGTCGGTGCCGGAGCAGAACAGGCGGGGCACGTCCTGACCCGCCATCAGCACCCGGAACGTCGCGCGCTCCATCTCGGCCAGGTGCCGGACCAGCCCAAGCAGCGACATGGTCGACGGCTCGACAGAACGCCGCGCCAAAGCCCGCGCATCAAGACCCGCGCACTTCAGCTCCAGTGTGAGGCGCTGACGGCGCAGCGACTCGGCGAGTGTGCCGCGCTCGTCGCGCAGCCTCGGCCCGTTCTCGCGCGGGTCGTCGGCAGAGGGCTTGCCGTCCGCGGTGAACATGTCGGCTCGCCGGGTCGTGGCCATGCCCGCCATCGTCGGCGACGCGCACGGCGGTCGGCAACCCGATTACCGCCACCCGCGCTCATGGCGCGCCGCGACAGTCCAATGTCCGGACAAGGTCGGAAAGGTCATAGCACAGCGGATGCGCGCCGCGCGTGCGAGAATATTCGACGCGCTATGGCCTGGCTGGCGGTGCACGTTCAGTACGCCACACGTCATGGGGGTCGTGATGAGCCAGCTGTTTGCAGCGATAGCGGCGGTGTCCGGGCGGGTCGCTCGCCGGCTTGCCTGCTTCCCGCGTCCTGTACGGATCCTGGCGGGCATGCTGCTCGCCGTCTCGGCGGTGTTCCTGCCCGTCGCCGCGGGTCCGGCCGGGGAAGCGGCGGCGGCCACCATGGTGGCCCCCGGTGCGTGCGGGAACGTGCTGCTGGCAGGCTCGGCGTGGCTGGGCGGCCTGGGGGTGAACGTCAGGAGCAACGGCCGGTTCGAGGGCGAGGGCACTGACTGCTCGGGTTCGATGTCGAAGGTCGGCGGGGTGATCGCGGGGGAGGAGTGGCAGTGCCCCGAGCTGGTCAACCGGCTGTACCTGACGCGGGGCTGGATCAAGGCGACCTGGCTTGGCAGCGCGGGGCCGGCGCTGTGGGATAACACGCCGAAGCAGCTCAGCAAGCAGCCGAACGGGTCGGTGTCCTATCTCGGCCCCGGCGATGTGGTGATCATCAACGTGTTCAAGAACGGGTCGCCGGATGGCGGTCACGCGCTGATCGTCAACGATTCCTCGCCGGTCACCAGCGGGACGGTGGACCTGGTCAGCCAGAACAGCGGCGCGCCGGGTGACGCCGCGCCGCAGGTAAACGGCAAGATCTCCGGCGGCAAGGTCACGGTTGGCGGCGGCGACAAGGAGTGGACCTATCAGACGATCGGCGTCGTGCACGCCCCCGCCGCGGCGCGCGCCGCCGGGCAGGCGCGCCTGTCGTCGAGCTCGGCGGTCGCGGAATGGCCGAACGCCGACGGCCGGATGGAGGTCTTCACCGTCGGCGGGAACGGGCAGCTGGACACGGCCTACCAGACGCAGGTGAACGGTGCGTGGTCCGGGTGGACTTCCCTTGGCGGTGACTGGCCGCAGGGCACGCCCATCGCGGTGGGCGCGAACGCCGACGGCCGGATCGAGGTCTTCCTCATCGGCGGGAACGGCCAGCTGGACACGGCGTACCAGACGCAGGTGAATGGCGCGTGGTCGGGCTGGACGTCGCTTGGCGGGGACTGGCCGGCCGGCGACAGCATCGCCGTGGGCCCGAACGCCGATGGCCGGCTGCAGGTGTTCCTGGTTGCCGGGAACGGCCAGCTGGACACGGCGTACCAGACGCAGCTGAACGGCGCGTGGTCCGGCTGGCAGTCGCTGGCCGGTGACTGGCCCGCGGGCGACAGCATCGCGGGCGGGGCGAACGCGGACGGCCGGCTTGAGGTGTTCCTGGTGGGTGCGAACGGCCAGCTGTATACCGCGTACGAGACCGCCGTCAACAGTGCCGTGTGGTCGGGCTGGACCTCCTTCGGCGGTGACTGGCCGGCCGGCGACAGCATCGCCGAGGACAGCGACCCCAGCGGCCAGATGGAGATCTACCTCGCCGGCATGAACGGTCAGCTGTACACGACCAGCCAGACGCAGGTCAACGGCGCGTGGTCGGGCTGGACGTCGCTTGGCGGCGGGTGGCCGGCGGGCGACGCGATCGCGGCAGGCGGCAACGCCGACGGCCGCCAGGAAGTCTTCCTCATCGGCGAGAACACGCACCTCTACACGGCCTACCAGACGGCGGTCAACGGCAGCGCGTGGTCCGGCTGGACCTCCCTGGCCGGCACCTGGCCGCAGGGCGACGCCATCGCCGAGGGCGCCAACGCCGATGGCCGGATGGAAGTCTTCCTCACCGGCATGAACGGCCAGCTGTACACGGCGTACCAGACGCAGGTGAACGGCGCCTGGTCCGGCTGGACCTCCCTGGGCACGGCTTAGCAGGGGCCAGGACCTGCGGGAATAGGGCCAGGCGATGAAAGGCCCGATATCTAGGCTGATTTATCCTGGCGCCAGTCGGTCGGTTGACGTCGGGCAAGTCGAGCGGACCATGCAACCCGGAGAAGAGCTTGTGTGGCAGGAGACCACCCGCGAGGAACGCATCGGGTTGATCATCCGTCCACCGGTGGACAAGCAGCAATGGGTTCTATTCTTTTACGGAAACGGCATGACCGTCGCCGGGACCTGGCCTGTTCGGCGGTTGCTCGGCAGCACAGGATACGGCGTCGCCTGTGTCGAGTACGCCGGCTACGGCGTCAGTTCCGGATCTCCTTCAGAATACGGCTGCTACCGCTCTGCGGATGCGGCGATTACATACCTGCAGCGGCAGGCATCGATAACTCTTGACCAGGTTACGCTTATCGGCTGGTCCCTCGGAAGCGCAGTGGCAGTCGATC
Source organism: Trebonia sp. (assembly GCA_030043595.1). Taxonomy (GTDB): domain Bacteria; phylum Actinomycetota; class Actinomycetes; order Streptosporangiales; family Streptosporangiaceae; genus Trebonia. Next base: position 43,135 of record JASHXJ010000034.1, on the reverse strand, counting down.
TCGCCAGTCGCCGCGAGGTAAGAGCGCTCGTACTGCTTAGCCCGATGACCAGCCTGCTCGCCTGCGCGATAGATCTGACGCGCATCGGCAGGACCGCATTCGCCATTGGCCCCTTCGACGCTCTCTCCAAGGCCAGGAGCGTCGACTGCCCCACTCTGATCATAAGCGGGTCAGAAGACGCACTCACTCGGCCGTGGATGGCAAAGGAGCTGACCAGGGCGATGGGAGGCCATGCGCGACTGGTCAGCCTTCCTGGCGTCGGCCACAACGACATGCTCCGGTCAGGCGACAGGCTGTGGAATGTGGTGCAGGATTTCTTGAGCACTGCAGAGGAGGCTGGATGACGGCACGCGATGGTGTACCAGGACAGGTTTTAGCCGCGCCCGGTGTTCCGGATTGGCCCCGGGACGAATCCGGACGTTTCCGGACGAGGGATGTCGGCCGCCGCTGGCTAGGCTTGCGACGCAGGACGCCCGCGTTATCCGAACGCGCGGGCACTGGGGCGAGGCGTGACGACCATGCGAGGCAGGGAACTCAGCGGCAGGCGGGACTGGCGTGGTACCGCGCTCGTCGTGCTGCTCGCTGTCCTGGCGGCTGCAGCGGGCGTGACCGCCCTCCGGGTTACCCTAGGGGCCGGCGGGCGGCTCGAAGCGACGGCGACCGCGGTGACCAGTCCGGTGCCCACCCCGGCCCGGGTCGCGTCGCCCGCTCCGCGGCGCCCGCCGGCCCAGGCCCCCTTGCCCGCTCCGGTGCCGTGCCGGTCCTGCTGGCGGCCCAGTCTCAGCGAAAGCTGGCAGATCGAGCTGTCCGACACCCCGGCACCGCCTTACCTGCCGGTGACAATGATCGAGCTCGACGGGTTCGACACTCCGGCTGCCACCGTCGCCGCGCTGCACCGTACGCTGCGCGGCCGCGGCGTGGTCTGCTACATCGACGCCGGCACCTGGGAGAACTGGCGGCCGGACGCGAGTCAGTTCCCGCCCGGGCTGCTCGGCCTCCCTGACAGCGGGTGGCCTGGCGAGCGCTGGCTGGACATCGCCAAGTACCCCGGCGCGCTCGCCAGGATCATGCGGGCCCGGGTCCAGATGTGCAAGGACAAGGGGTTCAACGCCGTCGACTTCGACAACGTCGACGGGTACACCAATGACACCGGCTTTCCCCTGACGGCGGCCGACCAGCTCCGCTACGACGTATTCCTGGCCAACCTGGCGCACCAGTTCGGCCTGTCGGTCGCCTTGAAGAACGACGAGCAGCAGATCCCTGTCCTGCTCCCGTACTTCGATTTCGCCGTCGACGAGCAGTGCTTCCAGTACGCCGAGTGCACCACCGCGCAGAACGGCGGCTACGGCCTTGATGAGTTCACGCGGGCGGGCAAGGCGGTGTTCGACATCGAATACACGCTCAGGCTTTCCCAGTTCTGCCCGGCCGCGAAGCGGGATCACTTCAACGCCCTCCGCAAGCACCTGAGCCTGGACGCCTGGCGGCAGGCCTGCCCTTCCTAGCCGCGATCAGCTGGCCGGCAGCCTGACGGCGAGCAACTCGGAGTTGTCGCTGCCGACGTAGACCCAGCCGTCGGCGATCAGGGGGCTCGACTGCACCTGTGCCCCGGTCTGGTACGACTTGACGAGCTTGCCGTCGGTAGTGAGGACGCAAAGGCTCCCGCTGCTGTCGCTCACCGCGCTGCCCACATAGATGAGCCCGTCGTAGATGGCCGGGCTCGAGTCCAGTGGCCCGCCCAGCTCGATGCTCCAGCGCTGCGCACCGGTCTGCGCGTCCAGGGCGTACAGGCGGCCGTCGCCGCTGCTGACGTAGACCACGCCGTCGGCCACCAGCGGCTTTGAGGTGACCTGGCCGCCCACGGACTGAGTCCACAGCACGGCGCCCGAACTGGCGCGCAGGGCGTAGACGTGGTGATCGTCGCTGCCGATGTAGACGACCCCGCCGGTCACCGTCGGGCTCGAGTCGACCGGCGCGCCGGTCTGGAAGGACCAGACCTTGGCTCCGTTGGCTGCGTTCAGCGCGTACACGTTGTCGTCCTCGCTGCCGACGTAGACGATGCCATCCACGACGGCGGGGCTTGACTGCACCGTGTTGCCGGTCTGGTAGGTCCACACCGTGGCGCCGGTACTGACGGCGAGCGCATGGACGTAGTTGTCGCCGTCGCCGAAATAGACGACGCCGTTGGCCACGGTCGCGCTTGAGTCGACTCCCCCGGGGAAATTCCGCTGCCAGCGAATCTGGCCGTTCGCGGTATTGATGGCATAGAAATCACCATTGTCATCCCCGACGTAGAGCACGCCATTCAGCACGTACAGCTTGGAGTCAATCTGGGCGCTCGCCTTCCTATGCCAGATCTGCTTCCCGCTATCGGCATTCAGTGCGAAGATGTTGCCGCTGTCATCGGCGATGAACACGACGCCGTTGGCGACCGCCGGGCTGCCATCGACGGAATCGGACGTCGCGAACTGCCAGGACGATGGGAGTGTCGGCTGTGCAGGCGGGGTCGTCGGCGTCAGCGTCGGAGTCGGGGTCGGTGTTGCCGCAGCCGTGTTCCTCGGCGACTTGGTCCGCGCGGGCGGTGCCGCCGACGGGGCTGGCGCCGGCTGCCTGACGAGCCAGTACACGAGCAGGCCGGCCACGGCGGCCGCCGCGATCACGAGCACAGAGACGGCCACGATGGCCTGCCGCACGTCCCGGTGCCGGTGATGGCCAGGGAGGCTCTGGATCGCCGCCTCCGCCGCAGGCACTCCCGGGTTCGCGGGTTCCGGAGCAGCCGGGCCCCCTGGACGGCTGGCGACTGACACCGTGGACGCCGCGCCGACCACCGGAGACACCAGCTCCTGCGCTCCCCGGTCGGCGGCGGCCAGGAGGTCGATCCACTGGTCGAGTGTGCCCAGCCGCTCACTTCCCCGGCCGATGGACTGCGCGAACGCGAGGCAGGACTCGTAGAAGGCCGTGACGAAAAGCGCATCGGGGAGCCCCTTGCGCCTGCCGGCCAGCTGGTCGTGAATGGTGGCCTTTGCTATCCGGTGGCCACTGAGCCTGGCAATCTCCGCGAGCGGCGGGTTTCCGGCCTCCGCACGGAGGGTCCGCAACTGCTCGGCGAATCGCGCGACCATCGGCTCTTGTGGCATAGACCCGCTCCCGTTCCAAGCCGCCATCCCACGCCGTCGGACGTTTCTGCTGGCCGACATTCTGATCGTATCGGAACAAGTCCGCAGGAATTACGCGCCAGCAGCGGCCTGTAGGAAATCGTTCGGCGTTGGGGGACACCGTTCGACTGGAGTCCCGTTAATTCACCCCAGCCGGCTCCCGTGGGATTCGGTGACATCCTGGAATGCCCGCAGATCCTGACATTGCCTCGTAATCCGGGTAATCTCAGCGTGCTGGGTGTGCGGCTCGGCGGCTTGGGAGCAGGGATGATACCGCTATCCGCTAACGACCCCCAAATGATCGGCGAATTCCGGCTGCGGGCCCAGCTGGGCGCTGGCGGCATGGGCCGGGTCTATCTCGGCTTCTCTCCCGCTGGGCGGGCCGTGGCGGTCAAGGTCGTGCACTCGCACATCGCCCACGAGGATGGGTTCCGCGAGCGATTCCGCCGCGAGGTGGAGTCTGCTAGCAAGGTCAGCGGCATGTACGCCGCAGCGGTCGTCGCCTCCGGCGTTACCGACAACCCGCCATGGCTGGCCACCGCGTATGTGCCCGGGCCGTCGCTCGCCACGCTAGTCGCCAGCTCAGGACCGCTTCCCGAGGAGGCGGTCTGGCGGCTGGCCGCTGGGCTCGCCGAGGCGCTCCGCAACGTGCACGACGCGGGCCTGGTCCACCGCGACCTCAAGCCCCAGAACGTCCTGGTCGCCAACGACGGGCCGCACGTGATCGACTTCGGTATCTCCCGCGCGTTCGAGGGCACCCAGCTGACCTCGGCGGGGATTCTGATCGGCACACCCGGGTACATATCGCCGGAGCAGGTGGAAGGCGAGCCGGCCAGCGCGGCGAGCGATGTTTTCGCACTGGGGTGCGTGCTCGCGTTCGCCGCGACGGGCAAGCCGCCGTTCGGCACCGGGAGCTATTCATCGATCTTGTACCGGGTGGCCTTCGCGGAACCTGACCTGGGTCAGCTCTCTCCTGCGCTGCAGCAGGTCATCCGGGCATGCTTGAAAAAGGTCCCCGCGCAGCGGCCCGGCCTGCCCGAGCTGGCTGACATGATCGCCACGTCGGGGCCGACCGCGGATCCGACTCTTGGCTCGTTCTGGCCCGATGCTGTCGCGAGCCGGATCGCTACCGCGCAAGCCAGCGCGACACCGGAGGCCCGCACCCCGGAGCTGTACACCCCGACCGAAACGGAGACGCCGTCCTCAGGAGCTGACACTGGTCCCACCGGTGAAGCACAGTCCACCCCAGGCCAGCAACGGCTGTCCAGCTCGGCGGTCCCCCGGGTCCGGGAGGCCATCCTGCTCATGTACCTCGGGTTCACGGTCACCCTGGCTGACCTGATCCTCAGCCTCATGGTTTTGGACCGCTACCACAACGAGGTCATTCAGGATCAGCACGCCTCCCTCGCCCAGGCAGAGCGGACCGCGCACCAGATGGCCGGCGTGATGGCCCTCGGGGCCGCCGCCACCGCCGCCGGCCTGGCCGGCTGGGTATGGCTAGCGCTGGCCTGCCGCCGCGGAGCCGCCTGGACCCGGCCCGCCGGAACGGCGCTGACCGCCATCTACTCGATCTGCACGCTGATCGTCGCCTTGGCCACGCACAACGACCCCGGCCCCCGGTTCACCACCATCGCGGTCTGGGCGATCGGTCTGGCGACCGCTGTCTTGTTGTGGTCCCGGCCGGCCAGTGCGTTCTTCGCCGAGTGGCGAAACCGCTAGCCGCCAAGGCGGCGGGTGAAGCCGGGCGGGATCACCAGGTCGTCCGGCGAGAGCTCGGCGATCGACGAGTGCCCGAGCCCGAGCAGGCAGGCGTCGATGCCTGACCGGAGAAGGTCAAGCACGTTCTCCACGCCGGCCTGCCCGGCCGCCGCGAGCCCCCACAGGTACGCGCGCCCGATCAGCACGGCGCGCGCTCCCAGGGCCAGCGCCTTGACCACGTCGCCGCCGCGCCGGATGCCGCCGTCCATGAGCACCTCGACCTGGTCGCCGACCGTGCGCGCGATGTCCGGCAGCAGCCGGATGGTGGCGGGGGTGCCGTCCAGGTTGTTGCCGCCGTGGTTGGAGACCGAGATCGCGGTGACCCCCGCGTCGACGGCGCGCTTGGCGTCGTCGATCCGGGTCACGCCCTTGAGCATGAACGGCCCGCCCCACTGCGACCGCAGCCAGGCGACGTCGTCCCACGAGGGCGGCACAGAGGCCATCCACTGCCCGTAAGCGCCGAAGAACGTCGGCGGCGCCGCACCGCCCACCGGCAGGTTGGGGACGGTCAGGTCAGGGAACTTGCCGGTCCTGGCCCACTCCATGAACCAGGCCGGGCGCGACAGTCCCTCCGGGGCCATGCGGATCATCTCGCGCAGGGTCATCTTCTCGGGGATGTGCGGGCTGCCCCAGTCCCTGCCGAACGAGAACGACCAGTCCAGCGTGGCGATCAGTCCCACGGCACCGGCCGCCCGCGCCCGCTCCATCCGCGCCGCCATGTCGTCACGCGAGCCGACCCAGTACATCTGGAAGAACGTCTGCGGGCTGGCCGCGACGACCTCCTCGATCGGCTTGCTCGCGAACGAGGAAAGGCTCATCACGGTGCCGCGGGCGGCAGCGGCCCGCGCCACCGCGACCTCGCCGTCCGGGTGCACGGCCTGCACGCCGGTCGGCGAGATCAGCACGGGCAGCGAGATCGGCTGGCCCATCACCGTAGTGGCCATCTCCCGCGTGGCCGCCAGCCCCGCGACATGCGGCGCGAACCCGAGCTCGGAGAACGCCGCGACGTTGTCGCGGATCGTCACACCCGCCTCGGCGCCGGCCAGCAGCGCGCTGTACACCGACTTGGGCAGCCGCCGCCTGGCGCGCCGCTGCGCGACCGCCACGGTCTCGAACCACTTGCTAGCCATTACCTCATCACGACCCCTTGCCAGATCTCATGCCCGCCTGCGACCCGGGTTACAGCGCGCCCTTGCCCGCCGTTCCCGCCGGGTGCGGGACGAGCGCCTGTACATCCATGGGCGCGGCGAGCTTGCCCTCAAGGGCGGCCCGCAAGCCGGCGAGACCGGCGCCCTTGATGTGCTGTTCCACCGCGTCCTGCGAGGCGTATTTCTCGATCATGACCAGCCGGCCATCTGGCCCCTCGTGCAGCGCGTACAGTTCGCAGCCCGGCTCTTCGCGGTGCACCCGGTCGATGGCGGCCTCGAAGGCCGCGATCACTTCGGCCTTATGCTCGGGGGCCGGGTACGCCGTGGCGACGACGATGACGCTCATGGGGGCTCCTTCTGTCTGCCTATCTGCTGAAGAACTCACTCAGGGCTGGTGCTACGTCTCGGTAGGTGCGAACCTTCCGGAGCCGGCCGTGGCCCAGCCGTGCGAGGTCGCGGGCCAGGTCGGGATCCTGCTCGCCGGTCGTGTCGAGCAGGACGTCCAGCCTGGGCAGCCGCGCCGCGAACGGTCGCGGGTCGGGACCGGCGTTATGGACGCAGTCTGACAGCAGCAGCACCCTCGCGTCACGGGCTGGGACGCGGGCGAGCTCGCGCCGCGCCGCCTGCAGCGGGAACGCCAAATTCGTGAGCCCGCGCGCTGGTATCGCCACCATTGACTCCACGAGCGACTGCGCCCTCACCCGGCGTCCAAGGTGCGCGAGCACCGCCGCGTCCGACCAGAAGGCGATGACGGCGAGGTCGTCGCGCGCGAGCTCCGCCGCCAGCGCACCGACCGTAGCCGCCGCTGTCCGCACGCGCTCTCCCCGCATCGACCCGGAAACATCGACAAGCAGTACTACAGAACGACGCGTCGCGACTGCCTCCCGGACCACGATGTCCTCGTCTTCGGGCACCGGCCGGGTGGCGAGCTGCTCCACCGTCCTGTCCATGTCGATATCGTCGCAGCCCCCCCGGTACGGGACGCTCGCGAGCTCGCCGGCGCCACGCCGCCCGGTCAGGTCGCGCCGCGGCCGCGGCAGCGCCAGGCGGGCCGCGATCTCCCGCGCCCGCCGCAGCGTCTCGGCGTCCGGGGCCACGCCGGTGTCCGCGACGCCCGTCAGCACCCCGTGCTCGTCGGTTGTCGCGGGTCCGCCGTCTAGCAGCGTCGGCTCTTCGGTCAGCACCTTTGGCCTGCGGCGCAGCGGCTTCAGCCCTCTCGCCGGCGCACGCGGGGCCCGTCCCTGCTCACCCGGCCGGCGGATCGGGGAGTCCGCCTCGACGGCTCTTCAACCGGGGGCCGCCGCCGCCGGCCCGAGGATGAAGTGGTCTTCCCAGATCTGCCGCAGCACCTGCTCCGGGGTGGCTTCGACGGTCTCGTCGAGGAAGATCCGCCCGGAGAGCGCGACGACCATCGAGTCGTACACCACGTCCCGGTAAAGCGTTTCGTCCGGGACAGCCGGCCCGGTCCGTTCTGGATGCAGATTGAGCAGCTGACCGGCGACCAGGGTCATGTCGATCGCACCGCGGACGCTGCTGCCCTGCCTGATGTCCTCGTGCGAGCGAGTGGCCCTGGTCAGCGCCACGGCGTCCGCGACGAGCCGCTCGTACACAGCGGGCTTGAGGTCGGTCAGCGGGGCGCGGAGGGCGACGATGCCGCGTTCGGCCTGGGCATCCTGGTAGGTGATCGCCAGCCGGCACAGCCGGTCATGCACCGAGGTGGATAGCCGGGTGGTGCCGATGTTGTCGTAAGGGTTCATTGAGGCGATCACCCGGAACGTGTCCCTGGCTACCACCTCACCGGCCCGGGGGACGGCGATGCGGCGCTCGGCCATCGCGGTGAGCAGGGTGTTCAGGCTGTCCTCTGGCGCCCGGTTGAACTCCTCTATGTAGAGGAACCCGCCATTGCGCATCGCCTCGACCAGCGGGCCGTCGACGAAGTTGTCCGCGCTGTAGTCCTCTCTCAGGACGCGGGCGGGGTTGTGGTGGCCGACCAGCCTTGCCGGGGTCAGGTCTGCGTTGCCCTCGACGAACACCAGCGGGATCCCCCACTCGGCGGTGATCGCCCGCAGCAGCGTGGACTTGCTGGTGCCGGGCGGGCCCTCGAGCAGGATGTCGCGGCCCGCCGCGACGGCCGCGAGCACCAGGTCTAGTTCCCGTTCCCGTCCTACTACGCGGGCACGGACCCGGTCTCGTACCTGCGCCAGGGTGCCCCGGCCGCCGCGGGGCTCGCTCATCGGGTGCCGACCTTGCCTTCGGGCTGCATAACCTCTGCCCAGCCGGCTGGAACGGATTCTCCACACGGACCCCGGAGTAGTCACGGCCAGCGTTGAGATCGTCCGAATACAGCACAGCGCAGCCCATTTCGGTCGCGCTGCGGACGATCATCGCGTCCCAGAAGGAAATCTTGGCATGCTGGTGGATGCCGATCGCACCAAGGACATCGTCAGCGCCGGGGACGTGCACGTGCCAGCGGAACAAGTCGGCAACGATCTCCTTCGCCATTTCCGGGCCGAGCGGCCTGGCGATCTTCTGGGTGACGGTCACGAAGAACTCCTGCAGGACCTGGACGCTCAGGCAGCCATCACGGGAATCCCACAACTGCTCGACCAGCAGCCGGGCCTGATCCCGCTTGACGCCCGCGGAATCGTCATGCGCGTACACCAAGATGTTGGTATCGACGAACCGGCGGTTACCGTTCATGGACGCTTTCGCGGTTCCAGCTGATGTGCCCGGCGGTGCCGAGATCCATCCCCTCGCGCAGCCTGGCAAGACTCCGGTCACGGGCGCGGGCGTATCCAGTCTCCTGCTCGACCAGTTCCCTCAGCATCCGGGCGAGCAGCTGCGACACGGACGTACCGCGGCTGGCCGCGAGGATCCTCGCCTCCCGCAGGTCCTCCTCAGGGAGGGACAGCGTGATGTTCTGGTTGCCCACGACCATCCTCCCCGGACACGTCGCTTCTACACGTAAATAAGTGTGGCACGGGATTACGTGAAAGCGCGAGCGTTCAGCCCGGCTTGCCGGGGGAGACCTTGAAGGCTGACCTCGCAGTTCGCTTGCCCGCCACGGCGTAGACGTTGTATGAGCCGGCCTTTACCTTGGGCACGATGAACTGGACAGTCGCCATGCCGGTCTTGCCGGTGATCAGCGTGCCGATGATGGGGCCGGTGGGTGACCCCCAGTGAACGGTCACGGTCTGTGCCCTGCTGAAGCCCGAAACGGTCGCGGTGACCTTCGCCCGAGGCACGCCTCTGCCGGGTGTCAGGGCCAGCGTCGCGTTGTAGGTGAACGTGTCGGCCGCGGATTTCTTGGATGTGCCGAACGGCCCCGTCACCTGGATGCGCGCTGAGCCTCCGACGTGAGCTGGGCTGAGAACGAGGATTTTGGTGGCGGACAGGATGGTGAACACGGCGGGTGTACCGCCGACCAGAACGCTGATGACGTTTCCCAGGTGGGAGCCGGATACCGTAACTGCCGTACCGCCATAGCCTGGTCCGGATGCCGGGTGTACGGAGGCAATGGCTGGCGCGCTTCCTTTCCCGGTGGTGCCGACCGCGAGCGGCGTGCCACCCAGCTGGCTGATGCTGGGGCTCGTGGCGGAGTTGACTGTCGCTAGCAGGCATTCGCTTGTCGCGTCATAGGTCTGCAGGGACATCGGCTGCCAGGTGCCATTCCACCATTGGAAGGTGCTCGATGGGCTCAGTCCGGGTGCGCAGTCCGAGATGACGGTGCTTGTCAGGGCGGAGCCGCTGGTGGTGGACACGTCGAGGACGAAGGGCTGGGCCAGCGAGCTCTCACCAGTGAAGTCACCGGCGTAAACCCCGGTGCTGAGGGTGCCGGTGCCCTGGCCTTGCACAGTGATGTAGGTGGCGGCGGTGGACGTGATGACCGGATTCGTGCTCGTTGCCGTGACGACTCCTTCCAGGCCGCCAGGGTCCACGCATTCCGCGTTGCAGGCTGCGTTGATGAGGTCGGTTGCTGACAGCCCGTCGCCTGGTGCGGACACAAGCGCATTGTTCAGGCAGTCGGCCAGCACGGGAGCGGTCTCGGTGGAGCAGGTGACTGTGTCACCAAGGATCGGTACGACTCCCTGGTTACCCGCGTCGGGCAGCAGGGAGGCTACCGCGGCCGAGGAGAGGTAGGAGGCTGCTCCTGAGACGATGGCCGCCCCGACCACACAGGCGACTGCGCCCGCGCCGGGTGCTGCCAGATCGGTGGCGACCGCGCAGACAGCCAGGCCGCTGTCCAGCGTGGCGTCGCCAACCACGTAACTTGTCAGGAAAGCTGCCGGGTTGTTCGCCGCGTTCGCGAGGATCCCCTCGGCGGACTGCCATGCCGCGCTGAGGGCGACCTGACTGCCGGCGTTGAACAGGACCGGACAGGAAGGCAGTGCCTGGCACGTGGCGTATCCGCCGGGCGTCACCGTGCCCGCGGTGAAGACGAGAAGCTCGGTGCCGTCTGCCGTGCATTGCTGGCCAGAGCCATCGCTGAGTTCCTGCAGGCATTGCTGGATGTCTGTCAGGGTATTGACGCCCAGGCTTACCGAGTACTGGGCCGCAAGCGAGGCTTGGCTATGCGTGAGCCCGGCGGAGGCTTCGAGGAATTTCCCGACGATGCCGGATTCCGCGCTGGTGAGTGTGCTCGTGACGGCGTTCTGGACGTTGTGCATGCTGAACGTGGCTGACGTGGCGCCGGGACTGGTCGCGCTGATCGTGTAATCGCCGGACACAGTGCCGCCGGTGACCGGGACGGACGCATAGCCGTCGGCGTCTGTGGTCAGGGTCGTCGTGCTGGTTCCCGCGCCGCTGCCGCCGCCGAAGATCGCGCCCGGGGTTGCCACTGCGGGGACCGGCGCGGTGAAGGTGACGGCCGCACCCGGGTCGGGCTCTCCGTCGCTGGTCACGCGGACCTCAAGCGGGCTGTCGAACTGGGTGCCCGCCATCGCTGACTGGCTGCCGGTGCCGCCGACCGCCTCGATGGCCGACCCGGTCGCGGGCTGTTCGACGAAGGCCACGGTGACGGCAGTGACCTGGCCGGATGTGACGGTGACCGTCGGCTGCGAGATTGACGCGACGTAGCTGGCCCCGTTGACCTGCACCGGGTTGGGCTCGGAGATCGCGTAGGTGCCGGGCAGGAGCGTGACCACCTGTGATGTCCCGACGTGACCACCGAGGCCGTCGACGATCCCGCCGACTCCCGTGTACCCGGGCTGGGCGGTCCCGCCGTCGATTGTGCTGAGATCAGTTCCGGCTGGCAGGCCGGTGATGTCGACGGCTAGGCCGCCTTCCTGCTGGGGCGCGAAGCTGACCGCCAGCGTCTGCGACTGAGCGCTTCCCACCGTTGCGTCCCAGCTGGCTTGTGCGGGAACGAGGCAGATCGACTCATCGCACGCCAGGCCGGCCGTGACCGTGTAGGCCCCGGGGGTGAGGTTCCCGAGCACGGCAGGTGCACTGGCGGTGACCGGGACAGTCGCCGAATACCCGTCCGGGCCCGCCACCTCCAGCTGTGCAGTGAAGTTCGGCAGTAGGCCCGATGCGCTGACCGTCAGCGATCCGGGCAGTGGCGGTGGCGCGGATGCGGGCGTGATGGCGAGCATCTGCGGGTCGGTGCTCGCGCTTGTCGAGATCGAGACCGGCTGGTAGGCCTTGTCCGTGCTCGCGGGAATCACCTCGCCGGCCGCATACACATACAGTGCCGTGCCGGATTGCGACTCAACGACCGAGACGCCGGAGCAGCTCGCGCAGACGCTGAAGCTCGATGAGATCTGCCCGGCCGCGACGTTGACCGAATACAGCTTGTTCGTGGCCACGATCCATGCCGTGCTGCCGTCGGGGCTGACCGTCATGGCGGTGATGCCCGGGATCGTCAGCCTGGCGGTCGTGTCCGTGGCAAGGTCGGTCACCGAGATGCCGGTGGGGATGACCGCGATCACGTAGCTGGTGCCGCCGGTGACGGCCAATGCGACCTGAGTCGGCGCCAGCGGAACCGGGATGTCCTGGGTCGATGCGCTGGAGAGGTTGACGGCCTGCACCTCGCTTGATGAGCAGGCCACGTAGGCGGTCGAACCGTCAGCCGTCAGTGCCAGGGATCGTGCGCCATTACATACCGGCAATGAGGTGCCCAGGGACTGCCCGGCGATGCTGTACGGGGTCAGCAGGGAGTTGGCGGAATCTCCTTCGCTCAGGACCCAGACCGTAGTGTCGTCCGCGGACACGGCGATGGCTGTCGGCTCGACTGTTCCGGGAATCGCGGTCGGGGTGCCAGCCGTGCCCGAGCTCACGGAAATCGGCTCAAAGACAGTGGTCTGGCCGTCAGTGCCAGTCACCCAGAGCGTAGAGCCGCTGGGGTCCATCGCTTCGAAGAGCGGCGCGTTGAAGACCGGATAGAAAAGTCCCGACACGTTCAAGCCGATCAGGTCGCCTGGCGTATCAGTAGCTGTCGGGATCGGCGTCACTCCGCCTTGGCCGACGGCGTAAAGGACGGGCGGGGCCGTCGGAGCATCCGCTGCACCGCTCGCTGGCAGGGCGGCGGAAAACTGCGCGGCCAGCAGCGCCAGCACGACGAGCATCAAGGACCAGACCAGGCTGTTCCCGCCGCGGTGACCCATCCGGTCAGCTGGCCTCGAGGTTCTTTTGTGAGTTCCGATCAGCGACTTCCTCTTGTCAGTCACCGACGCTCCTCTCGCCGAGCTGAGGTCTGACGTTCGGGTGAGGCTTATTCTTGTGCGTGACTCTGACATTCCGGGAAGGGCTAAGCCGCTAATGTGCCCGGCGCTTATTCTTCCGCCGGATGGCCGGAAGACGTCGCTAGATTCGCGCAGACCGAAGCAGCCCGCCGCGACGGCCGCGAGCAGCAGGTCAGGTTCCCGTAGCTGATTGACTACTTGATGAAGGCGCCGGCGTCGACTGGAAGGGTCACCCCGGTGATGTAGCGGGCTTCGTCGGAGGCCAGGAACAGCACCGCGTTGCTGATGTCAACTGGCTCCACCCACGGGATGGGCAGCGCGTTGATCGACTGGAAGGCCGCCGCCGCTGACTCCCTGGTCGGGTGCGGGTTCCCCGGATCGAACAGCCCCCACGTCTGCTTGTTCTGCACCATGATCGTATTGACCGAGGTCGGGTGGACGCTGTTGACGCGGATGCTGTACTGGGCGAACTCATTCGCGAGCGTGCGCATGATGCCGACGACGCCGTGCTTGGCGGCGTTGTAATGGACGCAGTTGGCGAGCCCTTTGAGGCCGGCCAGCGAGCTGGTCATGATGATCGAGCCGCCGTTGTTCGCGATCAGGTGCGGCAGCGCGACCCTCGCGGTGTGCCAGACGCCGGTGAGGTTGATGTCGATCGTCTCCTGCCAGCCTGCGTCGTCGAGCTGGAGCGCCGGGCTGATCTGGAAGACGCCGGCGTTCGCCACGACGATGTCGAGCTTGCCGAGCTGTGCTATCCCGTCGTCGAGCGCTTGCTTCAGCGCCCGGCTGTCCCGGACGTCGGCCTTGTGCGCGACGATGCGGCGGTCGAGCGCCTCGACCTCCTTGACCGTCTCGGCGAGGTCTTCCTCCGTAGCGGGTGGGTACCCCGTCACGGACTTGACCGGTCCCGCGATGTCGATCGCGATGATGTCGGCGCCTTCCTGCGCGAGCCTGATCGCATGGCTGCGGCCCTGGCTGCGCGCCGCTCCGGTGATGAAGGCGACCTTGCCTTGTACGCGTCCTGGCATGCTTTGCTGCTCCTCAACGACATGGCCAGCGCCCTGACCAGCAGTTCTACCCGCACGGCGCGCCGCTACCCGTCACGGGCGGCCAGCCTTGCCAGCCCGGCATCCCACCGATCGAGCTGTCGGCCGCCGAGGCCGCCCGGATCGAGCGGCTGAGCAGGAACTATAGGGCAGAGCTCCTCACTGGCGCCCGCGTCGCCTTCCATCTCCGCTGGTGCTAGCGGTCGCGAAAAGATACGGGTGTGCCAGGGTCCGCGCCGCGCCCCGGACGCCCGCGGTCGACTAGCCGCCGGGAACTAGCGCTGATCGCGTTGCGGCTGTTCACCGAGCGCGGGTTCGAGAACACCACGATCGAGCAGGTCGCGGCGGAGGCGGGCATCAGCGAGCGGACGTTCTTCCGCTACTTCGCCTCCCGGACATGACCGCGTATCTGGACGCGGTACTGACCGCGCTTGCTACCGGGTTCGCGCCGAACGCGATCCGTGACGTGGGCCAGGCACCGGTGTCGTCCGGCTGGGCAGGGGCTAACTTCCCGAAGTTCGCCCACCCGGGCGTTAGAGTAGTCCGGCCGCTTCGGGGTCATGCCGGGAGCTGGAGGAAGGCCGCTGTCGGCCGCTGCCTTCCCGGCGCGTGCTGATCCCGAAGCCGGGTGCGACGCAGCAGCGTCCGCTGTCGATTCGTCCGGTTCGCGACCGGATCGTGCAGGCCGCAAGCAGCCGGAGGAGCTGCAGCAGGAACGGGTCGAGGGGCGGTTTCCTGCGTCGTCGCCGTTCGTCCCAGTAGCTGGCTAGGGCAGCGTCGCCGCTGTCGCGGTTGCCGAATACCCAGCGGTCATTCATCGCGTTGCAGGTCACGCAAGTTCTCGGTTAAACCAGAAGATCTGACCACCCATCTGTAGCATCGAGGGGTTGTCAGGCCGAACTCTAACAATAAGAATTTGTCCGGCCGAACTGAGCGGGAGCGCGGGGAAGGACCAATGGTTCAGTCAGTTATGCAACATGCGACAGCGCACGTAGGGACCGATATCACGAACGGCGAGCAACTCGTTGAGCAACGGTCGCACGCGATGTTCGCCGAGGTGAACCGCCCAGCACGGGTCAACCTGATCGGTTCGTTGCTGTCCGAGTCGCTGTACCGGCTCACGGACCCTCGCGCGGCCGCCCAGACGATGGACTTCGGCGCACACGGCGCTCTGCAGGTCAGAGCCCGGCAACGGGGCGTATATTTCCACCCAAGCCCGGCTGAGCCCTTGTTCCCAGGCACGGTACGCACTCCCCAAGACCCCGATCACGTGGTGGCCGTCGCGCGCGGCACACTGGCCCGCGTACCCGAGTCGCAGTGAGCGACGGCAACGGCGGCGCGCCGCTCGAGTTGCTGCGGGCGACGGCTGGGCGATCCCCACAGGCAGTGCTCTTCGTCGAGGAAACGAGGAACACCACAGCGCAGGATCTTGCCGACCTTGCCGTAACCCGCCTCGAAGCCTACCGCCGAGCCGGGATCGGGCCAGGTTGCCGAGTTGGGGCAGTAGCCCGGCCGGCCGCCTCGTTTCTGGCGGACGTGCTCGCGGTGCTCGCGCTTGATGCGGTGGTGATTCCGCTACCACGGCAGATGAGCGAGTGGGAACGGGAGCGGACCGAGGAGCTAGCCGCTCTGACACACTTGGCCGCGCCGCTCGACTGGCCTCTGCTGCCGGGGGTTGGTGGCGTGGTGGCTGGCGAACGACTGATCGTACGAAAGCCGCCCGGCGAAGTGCCGCCTGGTGGCGCTGCTAGCGCTCAGCTCACTTCCGGCACTAGCGGACACACGCGTCTGGCGCTGCGTCCGGTCAGCGCCCTGCTGGCGGAGGTGGAGAACTTCCGCACAACATTGGACCTAGGTCCGGGCACGGTGCTGGCTTGCCCGGTGCCGCTGCATCACACTTACGGCTACGGATTTGCGGCCTTGGCTGGTCCGCTGGCAGGTGCCACTACAATCGTCACCCCCACGGACCGGCCTGGGATGCTGTTGCGCGCCCTGAATGAACAGGACGTCAGGTTCGTGGTCGGTGTGCCGCCGTTGCTGCGACTGCTGGCCGAGACGACCACCGGTCGGCCAACGCGTCGCATCGGCTACATGTCCGCGGGCATGCCAATGGACCCGCGGACAGCTGAACTCGTCGGGACCGCGCTCCGCGGCTGGCTCGGTGAGGTATATGGCACGACGGAAACCGGCGCCATCTGCATTCGGACGCCGGCCCCGTGGCAGGATGCACACTCAGTTGGCCAGCCGCTCAAAGGGGTCCGGGTGGACCTGCGTCCCCTAGAGTCCGTGCCGCAGCCGTTGGCGGGCGACGCAGCCGGCTCACCGCCAGGCATGGTTGTGGTCCACTCGCCGGCCGCGATGATCGGATACCTCTACCCGGATCGGGTCGATGTGGCGCCGGTCGCGGATGGCTTTGTCCCCGGCGACATCGGCCGTATGACGCCAGACGGACTGGTGATCGTGGGCCGGCTGGCCAACTGCATCAACGTCGGCGGAACGAAAGTGAGCCCGGAGGAGGTCGAGGCCGTGTTGCTGGAGTTCCCGACGGTGCGCTCCTGCCTGGTTGACAGTGAGCCGGACGAATGGCTCGGCCAACGGATTAGGGCCACGGTAACTCCGGCCGACGTCGACCTATACGCTCTCCGGACTTTCTGCCGACAGCGACTATCAGGGCCGAAGCAGCCGAGCCGATTCGTCAGCGTCGACAACCTCAAAACCACCGCGACCGGCAAGGTGATCCGTGGCCAGGCGGTTACCGCCAGCTCTTCGCCCTAGCTTGTCGTTTAGCCTGAGCGTTCTGGTCGTGCCTTGAGCGTGAGTTCTCTGTTCCTTAACCAGCGGCGGACGCGGGCCGGGGTGTTGCGCTGGCACCGGTTCTTGTGGCCGGCAGTGGTGCCATGGGATCAGGCGACTGGGCCGAGGCCCGGAACTTCAGCCGCTGGATCCGGATCACGGTCAAGCGCAGCCGCACGGGCGGCGGTCCAGGCGATGCGGCCAGGGCCGGTGCGGTCGTGGCCCGGGCCGGGGGCGCGGTCACCCGCGGGCGCGGCTGTTCGCGCCCGCCGTTCACCGCCGACCGGGATGACATGCAGTCCAGCCGCCGGATTGGCCTGACCAAGCTGATGCACTGCTGTTCACCAACGGCTGGATGATCACCGCGGCTGATGAGGACGCCATCCGCCAGGTCCCCGCCGGTGCGTGGAAGACCGGCACCGGCGGGACGGCAGCGCCGAGAAGGACAAGGACGTCACGGAGATCACGCACCCGATGAGCCGGGCCGGGAACTGGCCCGGCGGGCTGCGGTGGATCGCCCGGCGGGTCAAGCCGTCCCGCCGCCACCCGAGGAACCTGACGGACTACGAAAAGAAGACCGCCGGGAAGTGCGCTGTCACCTGCACGAACATCCCGGACTCCGGGATAGGCGGCGCGCCGGGCAGCCACCACCCGCAGTACATCGACACCGTGCACCGCGAGCACGCGTACGTAAACCACTTGGTGACTTCATGCGTCACATCTATGCGTATGCCCCTAGATCGACGGATCTAGACTGACGCATAACTTTAGTGAATTATTGGTGGGGGAAATGCTTGCCACCTTTGGACGCTGAGTGGGTGTATGTTGCGGAACGCTGGGACCGGGGATGCCTGTTACTCGGCGTGAGCATGATACATAGGCTTCGTGACCTGCTATGTCTTTGCATGACTCCGGACCCGGAATCCGCGTGGCTGCCAGTCCCCGTCGAACGAAGTGGCGGCGGGGGCGACATAGCCGACGGTCCGGTTATAGAGGCCCAGCCATACGGTTATCACGGTAGCGGACTGACCTTCTCGCTGAACGCGCAGCTGTCGAGCCTTGAGAAGCCGCTGGTGAAGCTCGGTGTGCCTGCGCAGCAGCAGGCCTATCTGCCCGGGCTGGTGTCGCTGAGCTCATCGGGGTACGCGATGACCAGCCTGATTCCGGTTCCGACGCGTTCAGCGTATGGACCCACGCTGAGCGGCAGGGGGATCGCTACCCTCTCAACGGACCAAGCTGTACAGCGGGTCGCTGTCACGGATACTAGGTCTTTGACCCACTTTGAGCCATAAGAGGAAAGCAGGGGAACATGGCGTATTTGCTGCATCATCTGCTGATGCAGAGTGCGGCCCGGGCGCCCCGGCGGCCGGCGGTGGCCGTGGGAGAGCAGTTCCTCACGTATGAGGAGCTGGACAGGCTGAGCAATCAGATAGCTCGCGCGCTCCTCACCCGAGGCGTACGGGCGGGTGACCGCGTGGGGATCCTCGCTCCCAAGTCCGCCGCGTGCGTCGTGGCGGCTGCCGGGTGGAACTCGGGAAGGTGGAAACCGCACTGTACGAGCATCCGGCCATCCGCGAAGCGGTGGTGCCTCCCATGCCGGATGAACTGCTCGGGAACCGTCTCCGCGCGGTCATCACCGCCGATGACCCTCGTAGTCTCACCCGTGAGGAGGTGCTTAACCACTGCCGCCGGCGGCTGTCGGCGTACATAGTGCTGGACGTGGTGGAATTCTGCGAGGCGCTGCCAAGGACTTCCACTGGCAAGGTCGACCGTGCCGAGCTTGCGGAGCAGGTCAGGTAATCAACGTGGGCGAGCCACAGCTCACTGGAGGTGTCTTAGTTGGAAGCCGTCATCAATGACTACATCAGCCGGGAGCTCGTCCAAGACCCGGCCCTGCTGCCGCTGGGGAACGGGACTCCGCTGCTGGAGACAGGTGTCCTGGACTCGCTGAGCCTGCTCAGGCTGGTGCTTTTCGTCCAGGACCGGTTCTGGATCGTGGTGGAGGATGTGGACCTGATCCCTGAGAATTTCGCGAGTGTGGACGCCATCTGCGCTTACTTGCGCGCCAGGGCCTGGGAACGAAGCGCCCGTGGGTGAGGCTGCTAAGGCGGCAGGTCCTCCGCGCCGACGGGTGCTGAGCAGGGCAGAGGGTCTTGCCTACTGGCTGGCAGTGGCCCCGCTGACAGCGCGCCTGCCCGCCAGCATCGCCTACCGTGTCGCCTGCTGGCGGGCGGACTTGCTTTTCCGGTACTGGGCCGCGAAGCGTTCTGAGATCGTACGTAACCTGCGCCTGGTGCTCGGTGACGAGGTGGGCCCGGATGAGGCTAAGCGCTTGGCCCGGGGCGTCTTCCGGTCAATCTCGTGCGCGGTCATCGACGTGATGCTGCTGCGGGGCCGGGCCCGGCCCCTGGGGAAACTGGTCGAGATCCGCGGCCGCGAGCATCTGGACGCTGCGCTGGCCGGAGGCAAGGGAGCCCTGCTCTGCACCGCCCACTACGGTTCCCACATAAGCGCCTTCTCCCTGCTGCACGCCAGCGGCTTCCCTGTAACTACCATCGGGCGCTGGTATGCGCCCGATGTGTCTTACGCCGAGCGGCGGATATGGGATTTCGTCTACGTCAGGCGTGTGCTGCGCCACCGGCAGCGACCGAGCATCGAGCCGTGGCCGGGCCGGGTTCAGGTCGCGGCCCAGGCCGCAGCCGTGCTTCGCGCCAATGAGGTGGTGGCGATCTGCAGCGACGCCGCACCACTAGACGCTGACCGTGCCCGCGCTGTCGAAGTGCCTTTCCTCGGAGGGCACGCCAGGCTCCTGCCGGGGGTGGTGACCCTAGCAGAGCTGACTGGTGCCCCGGTGCTCATGACTTTCATGCACCGCTCCGCCGACTACCGCCATCAGGTGCTGGAAATCTCGCCGCCGCTACCGCTGAACGGCGAGACGACGACGGCCTTCGGGCGCTGCGTGGCCGCAATGGACGCCGCTATCAGGACAAGCCTCGCCGACTGGTTCTACTGGTATCAAACCGAGGACCTTGTCAGCCTCGGGCTGCTCCCGGCGGGGACCAGCACGAGGGCCACGGCAGCAGCGGATGTGTCTTAGTTGGAAGGCGTCATCACCGACTGCATCAGCCGGGAGCTCGTCCAGGACCGGCTACTCCCGTAGCCTTCTGCCGCGCTTCTCGAGGACCGTCGCTTACCCTCGGATCACCCAAGGCGATCGGCGCGGCGGCAATGGCCGGAGGTGTACGAATGAAAGTACTGATTGCGACACCCTACTTCTGGCCGCGGATTGGCGGAATGGAGAATTACGCGCGATTCCTGGCGCGGGGACTGACCGAGGCCGGCTGTGAGGTGGTGGTGGTATGTGGTGATCCCACTGTACGGCACCCAGTGCGCACCGAGGCTGATGACTACCCAGTGTGGCGGCTGCCGGTGTGGAAAGTGGTGTCTAATACACCGGTTAATCCAGCATGGTATTGGTGGCTGCGGAGGATTATCAGGCGCGAGCGGCCAGATGTCATCAACGCCCACACGCCTGTGCCATTTATGGTCGACATGGTGTCCTTGGCGTCGGGTAGATGGCCGGTCGTGGTGACATACCATGCCGCGACATTGTTTAAGCCAGGCGGTCTCATGATGAGGCTTATTACCCGCGGCTATCTGGCGGTGCAATGGCTAACTATGGCTAAGGCACATACCATTATTGCCGTGTCACCCTACGTGCGCGAGCAGTTGCCGCGGTGGCAGCGTAAAACCATAGTCGTAGCTAACGCAGTCCCTGAGGTGGCGGGAGCGCGAACGGAGCCGGGGAAAGGCCTCATTTTCGTCAACAATCTGGAGCCAACGCATCGCTGGAAGGGCCTGGATTTGCTACTAGACGCAATGACCATGCTTAAGCGTGATAGCGAGCCCGTCACGCTTACGGTGGTAGGGGATGGTGCCGACAGGTCTAGGTACGAGCAACGGGTTCGTGACTTGGGATTGGCTGATGTAGTGCGGTTTGCCGGGTCGCTTGCCGGGGCCGAACGTGACGCCCTCCTTCGGCAGGCGGCCGCTTTCGTACTGTGTTCGACTACAGCCAATGATGCCTTTCCAACTGTGCTGCTGGAGGCCTGGGCTCAGGGCACCGCTGTTGTGGCCGCCGCTATCGGGTCGCTGCCATCGCTAGTGGACGATGGCGTGACCGGTCTTCTGGTGACCCCAAATGACGCGGGCGCTCTGGCCAGGTGCCTCCGCGGGGCCGTGGCCGATCCGGCCCGCCTCGCAGCGCTGGGGGAAGCAGGACGGCAACTGGTGGCGCGAGAATACACCTGGCCGCGCCAGGTCGAGCGTACCCGAGCCCTCCTGGAGGCACTGACAGAACCGCGCTAGGTGCGGGTATCAGCTATCCTCCTCAGCCCCTTGCGAGACGTTGCACTCAGCTCTCAAGAAGCGGAAAAGGGCGGCAGAGCATACGCACAGCAAGAGTGCGGACACGCGCAGAGTTCCCTCTGTTGGCCAGGACGCCAGGTGCGTAGCCTGCATACTCAAGGTTTCCGGGTGGGTGACCGTGTTGACCGACAGATAGATGACTAGCCCTGTCGTCAGGAATCCAATGGTCTCGCATGTCGCCAGCCCGGCCGCACTTATCAAGCCTCCGAAGGCCGGTCCATCGAATGCGTCGCCGCCAACCCATCGTCGCCGAAGGCGCAGGAATTCGCTGCAGGGCAAGAACAGTGCGACAGCGAAGAAGGCTATGATTCCGGAAGTGTCGGTACGCAACTGCGGAATCTGGTTCCAGTAAGGAGCGCTTAGCCCATTGGGTCGGAAGCATCCCACCAGACAGGCCGAGGCCCAGCAGAGGCTCGCGCCGTACGCCAAGCCGAATGTCAAGGCCTCGAGCACCAGCACATTCGTTTGTCTGCGGGCAATAGCCTGGTCAGTCACTTCCGGGTCCCGTGCCTTCCAGTAGTCAGGTACATTCCACTCGCCTGTACGAAGTCCAGCTGAGCAAAAGATAGCAACTGCGCCGGCCCCGGTTTTTCGTGCCTGCAGATACCCAGCTGAACTCCCGTCTCCGTGCAGACGGTCCATGCCCCCCGGGCCGCGGCGCCTGAAAGGGCCTGGCCGTCCTGGGGCGCGTGTCCGGAGCGTCGCGCTGTCCAGCACGCCGACCGACTGTGCTCGATAGCCGTCGGCAGCGCCGGTGCCACTGGGACGACGATCGCTGCGCTGTCCAAAGTCGGCCGCGACCGGGCCTTGCACCTGGACGCAGGGTTGAGAGTACGCGCACCGCGCACCCAGGCTCACGCTGGACGCGATGCCAGCCACGCCCCTTGGGACGGAACATGGCTCGGTGTCGGTTGCGTGACTGCCCGGCGAGGGGGGCGGGTAGTGACCGGCAACACTCGGTGTGGCAGCGCTGACCGAAAGATATTCCGTCGTTCTACTGAAACCGGTGTAAACCTACCCAGGATCTCGCACGTCCGTCTATAGACGGGTATTGTGCCCAGACGGCTAGGGGGAGGTGAAGCGCGGTCGCCGTGGAGTCGGCAACGCACCCGGGGCGGAATCGCGCGATTCAGTAACATAACAGGACAGAGGTGGCCTTATCTGCTCAACAGTACCTCAGGCGGTAGATATGACCTGATACCGCACAGCCTGGCAAGGATCGCTGGTTCCGATTCTCAGGTCCCAGTGGTTGCAGGTGCGATTGCGTTGATTAGTAATTTATGGAGGGGGGATGGGTTGTCTGTTACTCGGACTCAGCGTGCAAGCAAACCCCTGATGCAGGATCAGGGGAACACGCAAGTCCCGGACAAACGTGACGTGGCGCTTGTTGATTCATCAATTTCGCATGGCTTCGGGTCTGAGGATGTCCTTATACAATCAGTAGAAGCAATGCCGCGCGCCGAAGACGTGCCGCTTAAAATCTCTATTCTCATGTGCGCATTTAATGAGCAGCAAACAATAACTCAGGCTATTCGCGAGGTTTTGCTGACGTCCTATCCGTGCGAAATAGAACTTATCGTAGTTGATGACGGAAGCACAGATGCTACGGCTGCGCTTGCAGCGCGGATAAGCGACCCTAGGCTAAGAGTGCATCGGCACCGCGCGAACCAGGGGAAAGGAGCCGCAATTCGAACGGCGGCCACCTTGGCGACGGGCACGCACATACTTCCGTTCGACGCGGATCTGGAATACTCATCTGAAGATATTCCAAGGTTGATAGAGCCGATCATTAAGCGGCGCTACGAAGTCGTCTACGGTGCGCGGCTGTTCGGATTTAACACTGTCTATCAGTCCTATAGATATGCGGTGGGGAACCGGTTTTTGACCAGAATCGCAAATGTCCTTTTCGACGCTAGCGTAAGCGATCTGCATACGTGCCTCAAGATCGTACCCCTCGTGCTGTTCAGAAGCCTCTCGCTGCGCGAGCCAGGCTTCGGCTTGGATACCGAACTTACCGCGACTCTACTGCGCCTCGGAATCAGGCCGTTCGAAGTCCCTATCAGCTACTACAGCCGGTCCCATGCGCAGGGCAAGAAAATAAACTGGCGAGACGCCTTTGAGTGCCTTGCCATCCTGTTGAGGGTACGCACAATGCGCCGTAGCCGCCTGTTTGCTGCGGAAGATGCCGTGCACGCCTCGGTTTTCCAGAATCTGGACACGCGTGCCGGGCCCACGCACAATGGACTGGTCACCGCTTTCAACACGAATGCCCAGGCCGATGAGGAAGCAAATGCGACCGTGACGGGATGACCCGGAGGCGTATCTTGACAAGCTTCACCAAGCCGGACAGGCAACAGCTCCGAATTGGCTTTGTAAGTGACGGCGTCTATCCGTTCAATAAAGGTGGAAAAGAGCGGCGCCTGTGGGAAATCGCGCGGCGCCTCTACGGGATGGGCGTGGAAGTCCACATATATACGATGCAGTGGTGGGAGGGGAAGAAAACCCTAGAGCTCGAGGGCGTGCAGTTCCATGCGATCTGCCGACGGCATTCTCTCTATGAAGGCGAACGCAGATCGATCTTGCAGGCTCTCCTTTTCGGGCTGGCAACGTTCAGGCTGATGACAGCACAGGTGGACGTTTTTGATGTTGATCATATACCCTACTTCCCGATCTTCGCCGCCCGCATCATCTGCGCGCTGCGGCGGAAAAAGATGGTTGTAACCTGGCATGAAGTGTGGGGCAGGGATTACTGGGGGAACTACCTGGGCAGGCTTGCGCCAATAAGCGCGGCGACAGAATGGCTAGCGGCGCGCGCTGCGCCAGTGATCGTCGCCGTGTCGGAGCAAACGTCGGAGCGTCTGGTTAGCTTGCTGGGCGTGACTGCGCCCATCCATGTAATAGAGCTTGGTGTCGACACAGTAGCTATCCAGGCAGCGGAACCATCGGAACTTAGCTCGGATATCCTCTTCGCGGGCCGGCTTCTCTCCCACAAGAACGTCGATCTCCTGCTGCAGGCCGTGGCTCTGCTTAAAGATGATCGGCCCGAGCTAAGCTGCAGAATCGTTGGGGAAGGCCCGGAGCGATCACGACTGGAGTCACTCAGCGAACAGCTGGGTGTGGCAGGGAATGTGGTATTCCAGGATTTCCTGCCAGGAGCCGAGATCTACGGAATAATGAAGTCGTCCAGTGTCTTTGCGCTGCCATCGACACGTGAGGGTTTCGGGGTGGTGCTAATCGAGGCTAACTGCTGTGGGCTGCCCGTCGTGACTGTGAACCATCCGGACAACGCTTCCCGCCACTTGATCACCGAGGGGCAGAACGGGTTCATCGCAACAGTGGACCCGGCGAATCTCGCCAAGGTGCTCAACCTGGCACTCAGACGAGCTGCACTCATGGACCCGGAGGCAAGCGCCGAGCGCAGCGGTCGCCTGCGGGACTGGGACGAGATAACCGCCGCCGTCTTCCAGGCCCTGACCAGGAGGAAGCCGTCTGCTCCTGGACTACCAGCGAACCGTCAGGGCCTCGATGTGGATCAAGTTAAGGATCCAACATGACAGCTTCCGTGCGCGCAAGGTTCAGGTCATACGGGTAATGAAGGACATGCCCGCTCGTCGCTCAAGGGCCCGGAGTTCACACGGCGCCCGGAACCCGCTCGTCCCTGGCGTATATGCGCAAAGAGTGCTTGCCGAGAATGACGAACCGACCCATGAATTTCCCCGCATAAGGGATGACTACGGTAGCGGGGGCCGCCGGGCACCAGTGAAAACCCCAAACGGCAGGCGCTGGCGCAGGACGGCTGCCGCTAAGAACTCCTATCCAGACAAGGGGCCCAGAGGACGAAACAGCTCGATCCGGGGATCCTGGGGCGAGCAGACGGATGGCGAATTCCAAACGGTGGACGCGGGGCTATATGCACGCCAGATGGCAGGAATAGCCGCGCTGGTTGCAATAGCAAATGAAGTTGCAGCGAATTCTCGATCGGGTGAGTCATCCAGGCCGAGAGCATCGGAGTCTGCGAGAGCAGGCCCGCGGAGAGGTAGATTCGGTGCCGTTCTTACTCGGCTTCGCCAAGATCACATGATGTTGAACTCGCTTTATCTGATGCTGAATTCCGTACTGCAAGCCGGGTTTGGCTTTAGTTTCTGGATAATTGCGGCCCATTTGTTCAGTGCCAGTGACGTTGGAACAGCGAGCGCGCTGATCTCAGCCACCAGCCTCATCGGATACCTGGCCCTTCTTGGACTCAATAACGGGATGGGCAAATATTTGCCGACTTCACGCGATCGAGATGCGCTAGTTAGCTCTGCGCTCGCCGTGGTGGCCGCATGCGGCGCAGCGATTGCAGTATGTTACATCGTGCTGACGCCGCTTATAGCTCCCCGACTGGCTTTCGTGGAGAAGAGCCCCGAGCTAACGATCGGCTTTGCTCTGATAACCGCCGCTAGTGCTCTCAACTTCCTAACGGACTCTGTCTTCATCGCGTCAAGGAGAGCGAAGTACACTGTCCTCGTCGACGGTATAGTCGGTGGACTGGGAAAGAACATTCTTGCCGTGCTGCTGGCCGGGGCTGGCACTTATGCTCTTTTCGCGGCTTCAGCCATGGGCATAGTATTCGCTGCCGCCGCCAGTGTAATCATTATTTTTGCAATAATGGGCTGTCGACCTCGCCTGCACCAGCCGCTGTCGGCTCTCAAGCCATTGCTTCGCTTTTCTACCGCAAACTATGTTGGCAACGTATTCAACATGCTCCCTACACTGGTTGTGCCGGTCATCGTGCTCGACCGGCAAGGGGCTGCGGCAGCGGGATACTTCTTTGTGGTCTTCCAGATAGCCTCAATAGTATACGCAGCCGCTTTCGCGCTGGAACAAACCTTCCTTGCAGAGGGCTCGCGCGCCAATGCCAATATGCGCGGGCTTAGGCGGCGGAGCCTGCGGATACTTGTGCTGCTCTGTGTGCCTGCAGTCCTTGGTCTTATCGCAGTTGGACGTTGGCTGCTGCTTGCGTTCGGATCTCACTACTACCAGCACGGATTGTCCAGCCTCATCATTCTGGCCCTAGCCGCAGGGCCTGTCTCGGCAAACTACTGGCTCCTTACCATTCTCCGGATTGAGGGCAAGCTGCGTGCTATAATCGTTGTTAATGCAACATATGCTCTGGCGATATGTGCTTTCGCCTGGGTTGGATCTTCGCATGGGCTGACGGGCGTGGCCCTGGCATGGCTTGCAGGCGCTCTTATTGGCGCATGTGCCGGGGGTGCAGCCACAGCCCACCAGAGATATGCCCGGCGCCGGCACGGTGCTGCAGTTGCGACGGGGTTCACTACAGGTGCACGTCCGCTCCCCACACGCAATGTTCCAGGGCCGTACCGGGACCTGCGCGCCGGTAATCCCAGACAAAGACCGATGCGGGTTCCCCAAGAGCAGAGATGGTGATTCGGTTCACTGCCATATTCACGGCACGGGCAGTACGCAGCCTGACGAGGTTCAAGCATGACTAGCATGGCACGGAACGAAGTGGCACAGCCTCCTGAGCGCGAGCAGCCAAGATGGGGGTTGTGGCTGTGCGGGATCGGCCTCATATCGGCGATTGTCATCGTGGCGACTATGATGTCGCCATATATTCGCCATGAGTGGAAGCTGGCCTTGTTTCGCCAGAGCACCCCCTACACCGAGCTGGCGTTCTACCGTCCTGCATCTCTGCCCGTTACCTGGACCCGCGGTGAAGGCCTCGAGGTAGCTTTCACGATCACCAATGAGGAAGGTAGCGCAGTCTCTTATCGATATGTAGTGGCGTCAGGCAGCAGTGCCAAGCTGGAATCGCTAACCTCAGCTACTCAGACAGTGCCTCCCGGCTCTATGTGGCTGGTCAATGTAGTAGTAGTGCCTAAGTGCGCGCGGGCCGCTTGTCGTGTCCAGGTGTCGCTTCCTCGACAGGGAGAGAAGATCGATTTCATGTTTAGTCTCAGCCAGCCAGCACAAAAGCAGCACAAGAGCAAAGACGGAGACTGATGCGATGAGCCCGGGCTGTCGGCGCAGGAATTGGGGTTGCGGATGAGAAGTGATAATGGAGATTTGAGCACACTCAGGATGCCGCCGCGGAGTGACAACGAGTTCGATGGTCCCGATGAACCCGCTAGCGCCTTTCCTGTTGTCATAACGCTCGTCGCGGCCGCCGCCCTAAATTTCATGGTGCTGGCGAACATCAGCTTGCCGGTTTTGCGGCCTGCGGCGGGCTTTTGGTTCTTGATACTCCTCCCCTCGTATCTCCTGATTACGACGTCGGCATGGCGCCGCTGCAGCATAGAGGAACGCTTGGGATACAGCATATGCGCCACCTTGCTCATTCTTATGCTGGTCGGCTTGACTGACAATGAGATTTTGCCACTAATTGGACTGCAGCGTCCCTTGGACGCCGATCCTGTACTTATCATCGCCGATCTGATCAATCTATCCTTGTTTGCTTTTCGTAGCCGGTACCCAGAGCGCAGTCAATGGCGTGGCAGCTTCGCGGCGATCGGTAAAGAGGAGCTTCGGCTTCTGGTAATGGCTTCGCTCTGCGTAGCGCTGGTGGTATTTGGTGCGAACCGTCTCAATAATGGCGCGGGCGGGCAGCCGACCTTGCTCGCACTGGGGATGGTTGCTCTCGTCATCCTTTTCGCCCTGCGCTGGATGGGGTCTGTTCGCGAATCCGTCATATCCATCGTCATCTACCTCATCTCGCTTAGCTTGCTACTCAGCACCTCACTGCGCGGCTGGTACATCACCGGGCATGACATCCAGGACGAATACAGGGTGTTCCAGCTGACGGAGGGCCATGGCCACTGGTCGATGGCGTATTACCATAACGCCTACAACGCCTGCCTCAGCATCACGATACTGCCGACTGAGCTGGGCCAGCTGATAAATGTCGACAGCCCGTATGTGTATAAGGTGTTCTTCCAGATGATCTTTGCCATCGGCCCCGTTCTTGCCTATGGCATATCGCGGCGTTACTTCGGCCGCAGAATGTCTATGCTGTCTGTTGCTTATTTTGTCGGGTTCCCAACCTTTTTCACCGATATGCCATTTCTGAATAGGCAGGAAATCGGCCTCCTTTTCGTCGCTGCAGGGGTCCTAGCCGCGACAAATCCTGTCTGGAGCCTTCGCCGGCGTCAGCTGGCTCTTGTTATTGCAGGTGTTGGAGTTGAGATATCGCATTACTCATCGATGTATGTTTTCGTTGGAGTCCTGGTCATAGCCTGGCTATGTCGCTACTGCGCGGGTCTCTTGACCAGACCCTTTCCATCATGGCTGGATATACGTAGCAGGCGGATACGCTGGGCTCCCGGGGCTGGAATCTCCATCACGGCCGGCCTGCTTGTCGTTTTTGCGGGCGTCATTATCCTGTGGGGCGGCCTGGCAACCGGCACCTCGGGCCAGGCCTTGAACGATGGTGAATCCTTCGGGGCGGGCGGCTTTTCGCTGAACTTCTTTGAAAGTAATGTAGTTGCACCGAGCGTGGCGCTGTCGGAGTACCGGCAGGAGACGCTCAAGGCCATGGTCGAGAGCCCAGCCGGGACTTTCCTTCCGGTGTCAGCTGTAGCGAAGGCTGCGACTCCAATTGTGTCGCAGCAGCTCCGCCCGCTCACCACAGTCGGAAAGGCCCTGAGTTCGGCTGGAATTCCCGTTGTATCTCTTAACTCTCTCGCTCGGGACCTCGTCGCTTACTGCGAGGAGATGTTCCTCGCTGTCGGACTGCTGCGACTGCTTCTGGTAAGCCGGAGAGGGCGGCGCCCGATCGGACAGCAGTTGTATTGGCTGTCTATTGGTAGCGTTGTCATGATAGGGCTCATTACAGTCCTCCCGTCCCTGTCGGCGGAATACGGTCCGCTCAGGGCTTTCCAAGAAGGACTGATATTTTTCGCACCAATCGTAGTACTGGGTTCCGAAACGCTGTTGCGTCCGCTGTTCCGACGCCGCGCATCGGCTGTCGCCGTTTTGGTGTGGCTCGGGCTTTTCGTTAACACCAGCGGTCTAGTACCTCAGATCCTTGGCGGCAACCTGGCAGAACTCAATCTTAACAATAGTGGAACCTACTATAACCTCTACTACATGAATCCTGAAGATGAAGCGGCAGTGACCTGGCTCGGCGAACAGCCGAATGTACTTGCTTATTCGGTACAGTCGCCCTTTTCCCAGTCCAAGTTCTTGTTTGCTTACCCGCCTGGCTTGACAGGTAAGGAAACAATATCTGACGCCTATCCCACTATAGTAAGCCAGAGTGGCTGGGTGATGATGGGCTACCCTACGATAGGCACAGGTCTGGCGTATAGCTTCATTCCAACGAATGGGGATCTGCTTGAGTACAAGTACCCACTGTGGCTTTTGAACGACTATAAGAATCTTGTCTATACCAATGGCAAGACAGTGATTTACAAGTAGTGCTTGTCGCGCGCGAATCCGCATGCTAATCCCGGGCCGGAAGGTGAGTGATATCCGCCTACGCGATTCACGAGGACGCGGGATGGAGGGGCCATGGCGGACGGTGACAGCTTCGAGACGTGTCTGGCCGATTTCATTGACGCATCGCCGGAGCGGGTCTGGGAGCTGCTGGCCAGTCCGGTCCGGTTCGCCTGGCTCGGGGTGAAGGTCATCTAGGCGGCCGGGCGAGGACGCGGGTGGGGTGGATGCGAAGCGGCACAGAGAACATCTCCGCAACTTCGCCGCGCTACCGAACGCGCGTCGATGGCCCGATCAGGGATCACCTCGGGCGTCACGGGCTGATCCTACGCGGGGCGCACGAACAGATCCGTGCCCGCACCAGCAGAAGGTTGCATCTCATTTGTCAGTTCCTTCAAGAACCTGGTCAGCATGTCAGCACGGGACTTCCAGGAATGATCGCTGCAGGCTAGCCGACGGGCCTCAGTGGCTAGGCGCACGCGTCGTTCTTCGTCCAGCAGCAGCTCGATGAGTGCGCGCGCGAGCGCACCCGCATCGCCTGGGGCCAGCACCTGGCCGGCCTGGCCGGCTTCCACGTAACTCCGTAGATCGCCTATATCGCTGACCAACGGCACGGTACCCATGGCCATATACTGAAAAACCTTCATATTGCTGGCCATGCGATTTGTCAGCGTGTCGGGCTGATAGCAGACTCCGATGTCCGCAAATTGGGTGTAGTTCTGCACCGCCAGCATGTTTGCCTGCCAGCCAGGAAAGGCGACAGCAGCCTCGATACCCAGCTGCCGGCTTAGCTGCTTAGCATGGTCCAGCGCGCTGCCGCCGCCGACAACGGTCAAGCGCGCGTCCGGTACCTGGCGCAGCACTTCTGGCATGGCCCGCAGCAGGTCCGCCACCAGATCCAGCCGGTTAATCGCCCCGAAGAAATACACTGCGCGGCGGGGTCGCCGTTCGGCCACTACCTGGTATTGACCTGGTTCAACTCCGTTTGGCAGCAACAGCACCGGTCTTCCCGGGTGCAGCTTGCTTACGTGATCACGCAGCAAGGTCGAGGCCGCCACCAGAGCGTCGGAGTATCGCATGCATAGCCGTTCGCACCAGGCAACGAGCCGGCAGGCCAGGCGCGACTGACCTTCGACCTTCATCACCTCACTGCCCAGATCGTCTAGGTCCAGCACGACGGGAGTGCGGGACAGCAGCTTCGGCAGCAAACCTGGCAAAGTGATCGGCGTAGGCTTGGTTATAATCACTATGTCGGCCCGAATACGGATGATCTGCGCGAGGGATGAGAACAGATAAGGGATCAGGTTCACCATCGGTGAGCGTGTTCTCAGCTGCCACGGCTGCACGAGACGGGCGAAAGGCGGGTTGAGCGAATGGTCCGGCTTGAAATCATTATATTTGTCGGCCGAAGGTGCGATAATGGTAACGTCCCACGTGTCCGCTAGATGCCGGGCCAGATCGCGCAATCGAATGCTAAGCGTACTGTTATACGAGCCTGAGCTGAGGATCAGCAGCCTGCGCGGGCGGCGCGCTTCTTCTTGTCGCGAATCGGAGGAGTACAGCTGTGTCATAGCAGTAACTCCTCCACCCACTCATCGAGGTTTGGGATGTTTATCGCCGTATAGCGCGATAATAAACTCCAAATAGCCTAGCGCGGCATTTCCGATAAGGCGGTGATATGCGGTGACGGGAGATGGTGATGTGCGTCACATCGATGGTGACCGGCCCGCGGGGGCAAAGAGCCCGTCCACCGGTGGCCCGTCAGGCGGGGCCCCCAAGAGATGCAGCTGGCCCGGCCTCCTGCCGCTAGGTATCCCCCGCGGGCAGGAACATTGAGGCCGCGATCCGGACCACGGCGCCATGGTGCCGCGGGGCGCCTGATCCCTGCGATCCGGCCAGCACGACGCGCCCGACAAGGGGCCGGCCACGAAAGCGTGTTCCCTGGCATCCGCGAAGCCATCCCCGCTTCAGCTACAAAATCTAGCCGTGGGCAGACCTCAACTTCGGGATCCGGAAACCATGTAGCCTCGGGTAGAATAAAGCAAAGTAAGTAAGCCCCACACGACTCTGTGCAACCACCAGAGCGTGCAGTCAAGGAGAAGCAGTGAGTCACATTGCCTGCCACTCGGTGAGCGGACTGTGAGAATTCCCAGACCCCTGGTCATGCCGTTGAAGCACCTTTCCGGCAATTTTCTGATTACTGAGAGCTTTCCAGTGTTCGCGCCGATGTCAGCCGGCTCAAGCCGTGCTCGCGCAGCGCTTACGGTGCAGGCTGCGGGGCAGACATTCCCGTTCATGCTTGAGCTGCTATCGGCTACCGGGAGCAAGATCGAAGAAGCAACTCCGATAGCGATGTTCGCTGATACCGAAGAAAAGCAAGCCGCGGCGCTCAAACTGAAAGAGCTGTTCGATTCGCATGGCAGCGACAAGGCCGGCAGCAACAAGGGCCGTGGTCATAACTATCACCTGCTCTACGGTTCGATTCTTGTGACGCAAGATGCCTCTGCTGTGCTGGAAATCGGACTCGGAACAAACAATGTAGAATTTGTTTCGAACATGGGTAAGAGGGGCAAGCCGGGAGCTTCCCTCCGCGCATTCAGGGACTTCCTGCCCAGTGCTCATGTATACGGTGCTGACATCGATCGCAGCATCCTGTTCAACGAGGAGAGAATCGCAACATTCTTTGTCGACCAGACTGACATCAGTTCATTCTCTGTACTGGGGGCTGCCGTCCCTGACGAACTTGATCTTATCATCGACGACGGTCTCCACTCGCCCAATGCAAACCTAGCTACTCTGATATTCGGTCTAGGCAGACTGAAGCTCGACGGGTGCCTTGTCATCGAAGACATCTCCCCTCGCTCGCTTGCGATCTGGCAGGTAATAGCAGCGTCTCTCCCGCCTGACCAGTACAGATCCCAGATCGTTGCTGCAGATCAGGCTTTCCTGTTCCTCGTGCGTCGTCTCGCGTGAACGGGTCTCTACAGGCTAGGTAGTGGTTCGGCTATTGCCAGGCCACGGGACCTGGGACGTGATCGAGCGGAGGATATGGCCATGGGTACCCTGCCAAAGGAGCTGCGGTGACGATTACAGACACCGAGCCGTTCATGAGTGTGGTCTTGCCGGTGTATAACGGTGGCGCAACCATCGGGCGGGCCGTCGACTCCTTGCTGGCTCAAGATTATCCAAGAGACAGGTTTGAAATCATTGTCGTTAACGATGGCTCGACTGACAATACATCCGAAGTCGTCGCGAAGCGCGACGGTGTTCATCTGGTAGAGCTGCCTGGCAACATGGGCCAGGCGATAGCCCAGAACGCTGGACTGGCGGTGGCCCGGGGTGAGATTTTCGTATCCTTTAACGACGACTGTCAGGCTGCGCCTGACTTTTTGAAGGAATTGGCGCGCGGCTATGCAAAGGTAGTTAAGCCCATCGGGGTTGGCGGTATAGCTGTGCGGGATGCATCCAATAGGGCGAGGGGGCTCGCGGCCAAGTATATCGAGGCCACCCACATGGGCACTGCACCAAGCGTTAGCAGCGTCGGGCCAGCCTTTCTGCCTGCGGTCGTGAAACGCTTTCTCGCGTATATTGTCGAAAATTTTAGGCTTGAACGCTATAACCAGAGAGGGGACTGGGATTACCGGCGAGTCGTGGAACTTTACGGTCAAAATGCTTCATTCCCTATACCAATGCTGCAGAAAATCGGTGGCTGGGATGCTAGCCTGGCCGCACCAGCAATCGGTGGTATCGAAGACCGCGATATATGTTTCCGCTTGCGCCAGCAGTTCCCTGACCATAACTTCTACGCCACGCGGTCGGCGCGCATCATGCCGGACTTGGACCCAAATGACAGCGCTGTCTCCATGAAGGCTTACCTGCTGCGACCGTACAGGCGCGGCCCCTTTAACTACGCCTTCCATGTCAAGAATGGTATGGTGCCGCCGTTTTCCCCGTTCCCGGCTCTTCTCCTGCTGACGCTGGTATCCGGCGCTGCACTGGCCCCGCAACTGCTGCCGCCGCTGGTGGTCCTCGCACCTCAGCTATGTTACCCGTGGTGGATATGGCGAGCGATTACTGAGCATCGGCCCATGTACATCCTTTTCCCTTATCTCCAAGCGGCTGAAGAGGCAATGGTCTGGGCCGGCCTGCTAAGAGGCCTGATTGCACATATAGCAGGGAGAAGGTATGCGACGAAACAGCGAAGTGCATCTCGAACCCCAGGAAGTCCGCCTGTGACCTAGCCAGGCGGCCTGCCCTGCCCGCTGCCGGCTATGTGAGCGCCTTCTTATGGCATCGCCAGATGCACGGCCGGTAACGCCGTTAGATTGTGGTACATGCTGAGCATTCGGCGCTTCTGGCCCGCCATGGTGAGTATCGGCCTGTTGGTGAGCATGGTTTTCTGGCTGCCGGGGGTAGCGGCCAGCCCGCAGCGCGCAACGGCTGTCGCCGAAAGGCCCGTGAGCGCGAGCGTCGCCAGCCCGGCCTGGCCAGTCGGCTACTCCTCGCACGTGACTGACCAGCCCGACCCGAGCCGCTACGTCGCACTCATCGAGAGTGGTGGTGCTACCAGCCTGCGCACCGATGTCAGCTGGGCGTTTGTCGAGCCCACCCAGGGCCGGTTCGACTGGTCAGGACCCGATGAGATCGTTGCTCAGGCGGCAGAGCACCATCTGAATGCACTGCTGATCATTGACACCACTCCCATGTGGGCCAGTGGCGGCTCCGCGTCCAATCCCGATTGGGCCTGGCTGCCGCCGCGGAACCCGGCGACGTATGGCGTGTTCGCAGCGGCGGTCGTGGCCCGCTACCGTCCGGGCGGTGCCTTCTGGCGGGCACATCCGGACCTGCCCCGCTACATGCTGGCGGGTGTAGAGCTGTGGAACGAGGAGAACGTCAGCTTTTTCTGGGGTGACCAGACGCCCAACCCCCAGCTGTACACCGCGATGGTCGTGGCGGCTTACTCGCGTATCAAGCGCCTGGATCCGGTGCTGACCGTCGTGACTGGCGGCCTCGCGCCGGCCGGGGCCTACGATGACGTCACCTGCACTGGCCACGACAGTAGCGGTCACGACGCCTCCGCCTGGAACGGGGTCAGCTACCTGCAGGCCCTGTACGCCGATGGCATCCACGGCCACTTCGACGCGGTCGGCTGGCATGCATACCACTACTGGTCCGGCGCGACCGCCGCACAGATGCTCGCCTACAACCGCTGTTCGGCCTGGAGCCAGATGGCCAGCACACCGGTCTCGGTACGCTCGCTGATGAAGGCCCATGGCGACGCCGCCAAGCGCGTCTGGATCACAGAGACCGGAGCGCCCACCTGTGTAGCGAACGCCACGTACACGTGCGTCTCGGCGGCCCAGCAGGCCAGCCTCGCCACCGATGAGGCCGGGCTGTGGCGGACCTTGAGCTGGGCCGGGGGCTTTTACTGGTACGACATCCGCGACGACGGTACAAGCACCACGAGCGCGGAAGCACACTTCGGCGCGGTGTCCGCAGACGACACCCCTAAGCCTGCCTACCACGCGCTTGCGCAGGCCTGGAGCTGACAGCGTTATAGCGGATGACCGGTGGCGTGCCAGACCGCGAGCACGAGCGAGCCCGTGAGCAGCGGGAAGATGATCCAGCTCTCGCTGAGCTTGGCCGTGGTGAACTGCAGCGCGCGTGGCAGCAGGTGGAACTCGTGCTCGCTGACCGGCCAGAAGATCGGGCAGCCGCCATGGGTCAGTTCGTCGCCGGCGATGTGCGCCGCGCAGCCGAGTGCGGTCCCGAGCGCCAGCAGCGGGACGTGCCAGCCAGCTAGCGGGATCTGTACCAGGTCCCAGCGCGTATAGCAGGTGACGACCGCACCGCCGATGCCGAGCAGATCGCCGTGATGCCCGCCGACGTGCACCGCGCGCAGCGCCGCGGAGTAGAGCAGCGCGAGATACAGGGCGGCGGGGACCAGGTGCCAGGAGAAGGCGGCGTGGCCTGCGAGCTGCGGAGCGGACAGCTGGTAGCGGCCTGCGGCCAGCGCGCCGGCGCTGAACACGGCGATGCCCACGATGCTGTGCGTGCCGTGCCGGTGCCCGCCGGAGATCCGGGCCACGATCCAGGCGAACGTCTGCGTCAGGAAGCCGAACGATCGTGCCACCGTGCTGTCCGGGTGGTCGATGTCCGGCAGCACGCCCGCCCCGGCGGTAAGGATCACGCCCGCTGCGAGGTGCGATCCGGTCACGTGCAGCGTCGGGCCGAGAGCGGCGAATGTGAGCGCTCCGCTCAGCGCGTGATCCCTGCCGAGCATCAGGCCCCCTCCGTGCCTCAACAGCGGACGTATGCGGCAGTCAGCCTTGCACACGCCGGCCCCGCGGCGGCGGAGGCGCGCGGGCGGGGAGGCGCCACGGTCCGTTCGGGATGATGGGTTGTCCTGAAACCCCGCCCGGAGGGACACGCAGGTAACCAGTAGGTGAAACGGCGCGAGCCGGCGGGCGTTCGTCAGTACCGTTGCCCGCGGAAAGCCCTCTGTTACTGACCATAAGGAGACAGAATCCCCATGGCCACCACGCTGCACGAGATACTGCTCGCCCCCGACGTCCAGCCGCAGGTAGTCGCCAACTGCCGCGCGCTTGTCGATCAGGAGCTTGCCGCCAAGTCCGGCATCTCCGGGACCGCGGTCAAGGTCGCCTACAAGGCGGTGACCACGTTCGCGCCCGGCTACTACCAGGAGATGATCGAGGCGATGCTCCCGGACATGGCCGACAAGCTGCAGCCTTACTGGGCAGACTTCACCGCGTCGGGGGGCGCGGACTTCGGCGACTACCTGGCCAAGCGTCCCGAGGAAGTGTCGCAGGCGCTGCTGTCGGTGACCGACACCATGGCGGCCACCGGACAGCGGGCCGTGATTCTCAAGGCGTACGGCGCGGTGCGCGGCGGCGCCGGTAAGCACATCGAGGCCGCGCTGCCAAATCTCGGCGCCATGGTGCAGAAGTACGCCTGACAGCGCTCCCGGCCAGCACTCCCATCGTCGCCGGCTCGTGGGCGCGTGCCTAAAATATGATATCATAATGCTATGATTGTGACGTAGTATCGTCCAGACGGCATCGGGAACACTGGAACCGGACGGGAGAGCGGCAGATGGTCATGGCGATGCAGGACCCGGGCGAAGGCGGAAGCCCGGACACCGAGCTGCGGGAGAAGATCGCTCCGTGGCCTGACGGCTGGCTGATCCTGGTCCTCGGCTCCGCCTTGCTGATCTTGGGCATCGTTCTGCTGACCCAAGGCATCAGCAGCAAGGACGGCGGCACGATCTGGGGCGGGGTCGTGATCGCGGCGATCTCGATCCCGGTCCTGCAAGGCCTCACCCAGGTGCGCCCTGGGCAGGCCCGGGTGATCCTGCTCCAGGGCCGCTATATCGGCACCATCCGGACGACCGGGCTGCGCTGGGTCGTCCCGCTATGCACCAAGCGCGCCATCTCTACCCGGATTCGCAGTGACGAGACGCCGATCGCCAAGGTGAACGACGCAGACGGCAACCCGATCGAGATCGCCGCGGTCGTCGTCTGGGAGGTGGCGGACACCGCCAAGGCCGCATTCGGGGTCGATAATCTGGAGAAGTTCGTGGCGGTCCAGGCGGAGACCGCGGTCAGGCACGTGGCGACCAGCTATGCCTACGATTCCCGCCAGGAGGGCACGCGCTCACTGCGCGAGAGCCAGCAGGAGATCACCGCCGAGCTCAGTGCGGAGATCGCGGATCGGGTCGCTCCGGCTGGCGTGCGCGTGCGGGAGTCCAGGATCAGCCGCCTGTCCTATGCACCGGAGATCGCTCAGGCGATGCTGCGCCGGCAGCAGGCGGAAGCTGTCGTAGCTGCCAGGAAGCGCATCGTCGAGGGGGCCCTCGGCATGGTGGAGGACGCCCTGGCCCGGCTCTCCAGCGACGGCCTGGTCGACCTCGACGAGGAGCGCAGGGCCGCCATGGTCAGCAACCTCCTGGTCGTGCTATGCAGCGAGCATGCCGCGCAGCCGGTGGTGAACACGGGCACGCTCTACCAGTAGAAGTCGCCCTGACCATGGCAACCGAACGCAAGACGCTCCTGCTGCGACTCGATCCCGCCGTCCACGACGCTCTTGCTCACTGGGCGTCCGATGACCTGCGCAGCACGAACGCCCAGATCGAGTTCCTGCTCCGCAAGGCCCTCACCGAGGCGGGCAGGATGCCGCGCCGAGCCGAGCCACAGCGGGGTCCAGGCCGACCGCCGAAGGCAGAGACCGCATAGTGCACCATTCTGATCGGGAAGATGGATAATAGCCATTATGCGAGTGTCCGCACGTACCGACTGCGCGCTGCGCGCGGCGGTCGAGCTGGCCGCCGCATCCGACAGCCGCGTCACCCGGGAGCAGCTCGCCCGCGCGCAGGATATCCCTGGCGAGTTCATTGAGACTGTCCTGACCCAGTTGCGCCGCACCGGGCTGGTCCGCGGCCAGCGCGGGGCGGACGGCGGCTTCTGGCTCGCCAGGCCCGCGTCCGAGATCTCCCTGGCCGACATTATCCGGGCCGTCGGCGGCCCGTTCCCCAGCGCGCGCGGCGAGCTCCCGGAGAACGTGACCTACCCAGGGCCAGCCGAGCCGCTGCGGCGGGTGTGGATCGCGCTGCGCGCTTTCGGGCCAACTGTCCTGGAGACCGTCACGCTCGCAGACATCGTGTCCGGCGAGCTGTGGTTAGCCGGCGGATCGCGCTTTGTTTCTCAGTTCCTTAGTTCGGGGGACGTGCGCTGACCACGAATCGGCAGCGGGGACCTGGTGCCTTCGCGAGCCGGGCGTCCAGTGTGGCGAGCGGCGCGCCGAGGGTTTCGGCTACCGCCACGTACCAGGCGTCGCAGCAGGTCACGTTCTCGCGGAGTTCCCAGACCCGTGGTGCGAAGGGCGCGTAGGGGAACAGTTCCACGCGCAGGTCAAGCAGGTCTGCGTGGGCCAGTGATGCCTGCTCCGCGGAAATGGCGCCAGCCGCGACGGAGCGGCGCAGGATGTTCGCGGCCTCCGCCGCCAGCAGGTGAGGGGCCGCTAGCGAGTCGCTGTTGAGCAGGGCTTCGGCCCACCTGCCGTCCGTGCCGCTATCGACCAGCGCTGCGACGACCATGGACGCATCGACGACCAGGGTCACCGGCGGTCCACGTCGCGGTAGGCGAGAATCTGCTCCGCAGTGAGCGAGGCAGGATGAGCGGCCTTGCGCGCTCGTATGCGCGCCACCAGCGCCTCGGCGTCAGGCTGTGCTGCGAGCTCGATGAGCTTGGCCCGCAGGTACTCCTGAAGCGACCGCCCGGTGAGGGCGGCACGCGCCGCGAGTTCGTTGCGCGTCTCGTCGGGAACATCCCGGACAGTGATCGACACACTCATTGCATTATTATGCAGCTAATGCTGCGACTATGCAATCACGACAGGTTCGCGCGCTGCCCTGCACCGGCAGAACATGGCATCCTGGGCGGCAGGACTCAGAGCTCCCAGTTTTCGTCGTGAATTTAGCCACGGCCAGGTACTCCGTGCGCTATGGATCTTGCGTGCTGCCGAGGTCCGCCGCGGTTCTCCAAGAGCTCTTCGGCTGACCTGCTTGCTGGAGTCGTCGGCGAGGTCGGGCTTGGCTACGTCCAGAGCGCGGAGACTAGCGCGGCGATGATGCGGTCGATAACGGGGAAACGTGCGGGCCGGTGTACAAGATGATTCCGCGGCGAACGCCTTGCCGGTCTCGTTGTCCGCGGCGGGCCAGGCCAGGTGACGTGCATCGGAGGTACGTACAAGTACTCACACGGCCGATGGCACCTGTTCTCCGCGCACCTCAATACGCGTTTCCCGCATGTCTGAGCACCTGTTTCACGCAGCCTTCGGCATAGCGTACTAGCGAAAGACCAGCTCGACTGGGCTGAGTAGCCGGGCTAACGCAGGGCCGGTTAATCTCCCATTCCTAGTGTTAAGGCGCAGTCGGACCGGGCAGGTAATCCGAGTCGGCTCCGCAGACAGCCGGCAGCGGAGGGAAGTCATGAGCCAGCACACGGCAAGGCATGACCCGCATGCGAAGTCCCGAGACGAAGACGTCGACGACACGCAGGGCCGCAAGCCAGAACACCGGCAAGGTCTGCGGCGGCCCATCTGTCAGCCGTCCGGCGATGGTGGCGTGAGTCCGGACGAGCCGGACGAGGACGAGTTCGAGCTGAACGGCGACAATGACCTGGGCGCCGCTGACCTCGGCCCCTTCGGCCCGGATGCCGCCGACCCGGACGCCGGTTCCGGACGGGTCAGGAAAATCACCCGGGAAAGCTGGCGCGACGCTGGGAAGCGGCAGCAAGACTCGCGTCACTAGCCGGGGAAACCCCGGCTCGGCGCGGCAAACGAGCAGAGCGCCGGTCGCTCAGCCTCGGGGCGCGGTAGCCGTAGCATGAAAGTGTGGCGGCTTTCGCGGGCGTAGTGCTGGCCGGCGGGCGGTCCTCGCGGATGGGCACGCCGAAGGCGGCCCTGGAGTGGCACGGCTCCACGCTGCTGCGCAGGACGGTCGGCATCCTGGCGCGGGCGGCCGACGGCCCGGTCGTCGTGGTACGCGCGGCCGGCCAGGAACTGCCGGACCTGCCGCCGAACACCGTGGTCGTGGACGACCCGCGCGAGGGCAAGGGACCGGTGCAGGGGATCGCGGCGGGCCTCGCCGCCCTCGCCGCCCTAGCCGGGCTCGGCGGTCCTGGCGGTCAGGCCGAAGCCGCCTTCGTGAGCTCCACCGACATGCCGTTCCTGCACCCGGCGTTCGTCCGGCGGGTGCTGCGCGCGGTGGCCGACGACGGTGCCGACGTGGCGCTGCCGGTCGCGCGCGGCTATCCGCAGCCGCTCGCGGCCGCCTACCGGGTCAGCCTCGCTGAGACCGCCGAGCGCCTGGCGAAGGAGGACCGGCTGCGCCCGGCCTTCCTCTTCGAGCAGTGCGTCGTCACGCGGCTGGACGAGGCGGCGCTGAAGACCGACCCGGTGCTCGCCGCGCTCGACCCCGAGCTGGACTCGGTGATCAACGTCAACGAGCCCGCCGACTACGCGGCGGCCCGGGCACGACCCGCGCCAGAGGTGACCGTGCGGCTGTTCGGGGCGGTCGCCAGGAGCGCCCCCGGCGCCGCGCGGCAGGGGGGCCCGCAGGCGATCCGCGCCGCCACGGTGCAGGAGGCGGCGTCCGCGGTGGACCTGGCGTTCGACAGGCACGTGGCCGCGGCACTGAACGGCGACCAGATCACCCGCGATGGCACGACCCCGCTGGCCGCCGGGGACACCGTCTTCTTCATCTCCGCGGACGCTGGCGGCTGAGGCGGCTTCGGTAATGACCACAGGGCGCTGAGCGGCATTATCGTGATCTTGTCTTCCTTGCGGTACGTGAGTTCCCCGAGGTTGAGAACGAACCCGCCCACGAACCTGTCACCGAGACGGTCGCGCAGCAGGCGAAGCCCCTTCAGGTCGCGGTCACTGATCCTGGTGCCGGCCTTGACCTCGAATCCGGCGACTCTGCCGTCCCAGGTCTCCAGAACGAGGTCGACCTCCTCACCGGTCTCGGTGCGGAAGTGGGACGCCGTGATCACCTCATCTGCCCAGCTGACCTGCTTGAGGATCTCACCGACGGCGAACGTCCAGGAAGACTTACAGCCTTCTTGCGGGAAGAGCTACCGACCGAATCTGGGAAGACTTACACGCTCTTTCTGGGAAGACCTACGACTCGATCACGCACGGCGGCGGCGGCAGGCGGGTTCGGCGAGGCAGTCGCCACTGTTCGTTCGGAAGAATGGTCTTGCTCTTATCCTGCCCGCAGGGGACACGGTGCGGCCGGCGCCAACCGGGGCCGGGCCTCGGCGGGCCGTAGCATGACTACGTGGTGAGCACGCCGCCCGGCGGGTACTTCGGACAGGCGCTCGTCGTTGACGCGACGACGGGGACGGCGCAGACCCTGCCGCTGCCCGATGACATCCTGCGCGGCTACATCGGCGGCGCTGGCCTCGGCGTCTGGCTGCTGCACCGACTCGGCACGCCGGGCGCGGACCCGCTCGGCCCCGGTTCGCCGCTCGCGTTCGTGTTCTCCCCGCTGGTCGGGACGCCGCTGACGACGAGCGCGAAGTTCGCCGTGGTGGCCAAGTCCCCGCTGACCGGGCTGCTGACCGACGCGCTCGCCTCCAGCCAGTTCGCGATCGCAGGCAAGCTCACCGGCCACGACGCGATCGTCGTCCGCGGCCGGGCGGCTTCGCCGTCGGTGCTGCTCATCGACGGTGACGGCACGCGGCTGATCGACGCGCGGCAGCTCGCGGGCCTCCCCGCCGCCGACGCCGACAAGAGGCTGCGGGCCGAACTCGGGCGCGGCTGGCGGGTAGCGGCGATCGGCCCCGGCGGGGAGAACGGTGTGCGGTACGCCACGATCTCCCACGACGGGCGGCACGCCGGCCGCGGCGGGCTCGGCGCCGTGATGGGCGCCAAGAACCTGAAGGCGATCGCGGTCCGCGCGGCGGGAAAGGTCTCGGTCGCCGACCCGGGCGCGGTGCTGGCGGCGGCCAGGGACCTGCGGCAGCGATCGTTCGGCCCGGCCACGGCGAAGTACCGGGAGCTTGGCACGCTCGCCAACCTCCTAGCGTTCAACGCGATCAGCACGCTGCCCACGCGGAACTTCCAGGTCGCGACGTTCGAGGGCGCCGAGCGCCTGGGCGCCGCGCCGGAGCCCGGGATGCCGGCCGGGGTGGAGGGCATGCGCCGGGTCGCCCGCAGCAGCTGCGCGTCCTGCACCATCGGCTGCGAGCACATCTACCGCGTCGGCAGCGGCAAGAAGGCCCGGGTGGAGTACGAGAACGTCTTCGCGCTCGGGCCGATGTGCGGGGTCAGCGATCCCGAAGCGGTCCTCGCCGCGAGCGCCCGCTGCGACGACCTGGGCATCGACACGATCTCCGCGGGCGGGACGATCGCGTGGGCGATGGAGTGCGCGCAGCGCGGCCTGATCGACGCGCCCTGGCTGCGGTTCGGCGACTCCGCCGCCGTGGCGCGCGCCCTGGACGAGATCGGCGCTGGCAGCACGGCGCTCGGGTCCCTGCTCGGCGAGGGTTCACGACGAGCATCCGCAGCGGTCGGTGG
Organism: Trebonia sp.; assembly: GCA_030043595.1. Lineage (GTDB taxonomy): Bacteria > Actinomycetota > Actinomycetes > Streptosporangiales > Streptosporangiaceae > Trebonia. The sequence goes on along the minus strand of JASHXJ010000034.1, from coordinate 590 downwards.
TGGCTCTGCGGCCTTCGCTCCTCATGTGAAGGGGCTGGAGATGCCGGGCTACGAGCCCCGCACGCTGCACTCCATGGCCCTGGGCCTCGCGGTGAACGCCAGGGGCGCGGATCACAACAGGTCCGGCGCCTACGAGGCCGACCTGTCCGGTGACCTGGACCGGCTGGACGGCGGCGACGCGCACGTGGCGGCCGCGATCGAGACCGAGGACCGGGCCGCGATCATGGACTCGCTGATCTTGTGCAAGTTCCTGCGCGGCGTGTTCACCGACCCGTTCGGCGAATGGGCGGCCTTGCTGGCGTCGGTCACCGGCTGGGACGTGACCGCCGACGAGCTGCGCGCGACCGCCCGCCGGATCGTGCTGGCCAAACGGGTCTACAACATTCGCGAGGGCTGGCAGCCGTCAGACGACTGGCTGCCCGACCGCCTGCTGAACGAGCCGCTCACCCCGCCCTCGGGCCGGGTGGCCACCCTTACCGCGCAGCGGCTGCGGGCGATGATCGACGCCTACTACAAAAAGCGCGGGCTCGACCGTGAGGGCCGCCCAGGTCCGGGGATCGTATACGATCTGTGCTTGGATTAGCGTCGTC